>JAIBBF010000053.1 GCA_019694795.1 Flavobacteriales bacterium
GATTTTTTTCATCCATTTGGCATTTTTCCAATACATCCATTTTTCTCGTTTTTGATCGATGAATTCTTTTAATCGTCCAAATTGATAAAAGACAAAAAATAAAAAGATGGGAAGAACAAATAGCCAGAACACCAGTTTAAAATCTGCGGGACCACTACTTCCTCCGGAGTCATCATTACTCTCATAATAACTGCTGTTATCATACGATGAAGAGGAATTATCACTGGAGTTATCGCTGTAATCACTACCACCGCCGTCGTCGTAAGATTCTCCCCCGCCAACTCGTGCGTAAGAGGTGGGTGTGATGCTTAAAAGGAAAGTAAGAAATAGAAAACGACTTAGAAATGTTTTCATTAGAAATAGAATAACCGCATAACGATAAATGAGGCTAATAATAAAATATTAACGACAACAAATGTATATAACCAATCTTCCTTCACTTTTTTAAATATTCCGATTAGCGAAATCAGAATTAGAAGAACAGGAATAAAAACAAGACTTGAATAAAAATTAAAATAGGGTTGAATCGTGATTTGATCCGCCGTTTTTAAATGAGTGGTTATTTGAAACAAGAGGGTGCGGTATATATAAATGGAATCTCCTTCGTCCACAATCATGGCATCGTCGATAGACAAAGGTGTTTTTGTGTGTTCGGTGCGAATGGAAAATTCAATGGGAATTTCGTTATGGAGTTTCTTCAGAAAGAAATATTTTTTAGGATAATGATGTCCGTCAAATTCAGCATCCCATGATACAACGGTTTCCTGAAGGGTTTTTCGCGGAAGAAAATAATCGCCAATTAAGA
Organism: Flavobacteriales bacterium; assembly: GCA_019694795.1. NCBI lineage: Bacteria > Pseudomonadati > Bacteroidota > Flavobacteriia > Flavobacteriales > Flavobacteriales bacterium. Next base: position 806 of record JAIBBF010000053.1, read on the forward strand.
TGGTGCCGAATAAAACGCAAAACAGAAAAAAGGAAGTGATGAATTTAAAAAAGGGACTTTGCTGCGGAAGTCGACCCGGCGGTACAGAAGATGTGTGTCTTTCTTTTTTTTGTAGGGTTTTCAATGGCTTAGAATTTTGTTGCCAGGACAATTCCTTTTTTATAATGCTTCACATTTCCGTTTAAATCGAAAATTTCCATGTAAATCACATAAGCGCCTGCATTGGCTTTCTCGCGTTTTTCATTGATGCCGTCCCAGCTGATGGTTCCGGAGGCCGACAATAATTCATTTCGCATGAGTAAACGCACAATTCTTCCTTGCGCATCATAAATGGTGATGTTACCTACGTAACCGGATTGATCCAGTTGATAGCTAATGTTCACCACATCTTCATAGCCATCGTTATCGGGCGAAAAAGTGGCGGGATCTGCATTAACGGTTCCATTGCTGTTCCCGGGTTGCAATTGTGAGTTTTCATAGCCGGGGGTAGCATAGTTTTCCGATTCGGCGGCAGAATGCCAATTGCTGTTGTCGGAAGTGGGACGATTAAAATCTATGCGCTCAAGTGATACGCCATCGTTTGTTTGCAATAATGCAAAATGCATATCGCTGCTGTATTCAAAATCATCATTCAGGCGATTGGTGTTGTCGATTAAAATCACTCGTCCTGCATCATTGGAATAACTAGGCATCGATTCAATCTGATGTAAACGATCGCGGTGTGTGAATGAATATTCGGAACTGATATTGCTGCTATCGGTGGTAATGGCTAAATACTGACCGGGATAAAGTATGAATACTTTGTCGCTGATAATTTTTGCGTTGGAAATGGTGTCGTTGCTATAATTTGCGAGTGACCAGTTTTTCAGGGAAACGAATCGTGGTGAGTTATTATACAACTCTACAAAATCTGCACCTGATCCACGTGGATCAAACAACACTTCATTAATGATGATATCGCCGGGCCAACTTACATCGGGTAAAGCAAATTGAATGGTTGAACTGGTTGAAACCTGATTGCCTACACAGTCGGAACAAAAATTTGCATTCAGCGTGTAAATGGTTTGGAATTGCAATGGAGGATTTACCGTTAGAGAAACGCTATAGTCATCCATCACATTAGTGCCTGAAACTAAAATTCCGTGATCGATAAAATAATTTCCGATCAATAATGAAACGCTGTCCATTATTTCACTGAAGGTTACAATGACCGTGTTTGCATCTATGGTTTCTGCTAAAACGGGATAAGGTAATTCAGTATCGGGATTGGTTTGTTGTATCGAATTTATTCTTCCGGGAGTTCCGCCGCTGGCATCGTTACTTGCCCCCCAGTTTGAAATTGTGCCGCAAGGATTGGCGGCGTCTTTCATTTCGAGTGTCCATCCGCCTTGAGCTTTAAAACTATTCTGATACCAACTGTCGTCGTAATTCACTTTGTGAATGAGTTGTCCACCCGGTGAACGCAAACTTATTTCATCGCCCGCATTGTTGAGCGAAGGCAAAGAGGAGAGTCCCGATACTTTTCCATACGAGGTATAATCAGCCACATTTGCATTGGCGGTTAAGATCACATAGTCGTAAGGGAAAATAATTGTGACCGGCAATGTAACGGTAGAACTCAAATCCGATAAATGATATCCGCTTATTGCAATTACTTTATTGGTGGTATTGTACAATTCTACAAATTCAGATTCCGGTAGAGCCGTACTTCCATCCGGATCCGGAAATAATTCGTTGATGATAATTTCATACGGTTGAGGATCCACACCAATTCCTATTTGCAGACTGTCTGCCGACATATTGTTGCCAGCACAATCGGAAGCATTATTGCAAATAAGTAAATATAAAGTGGCAGGATCTAGAGCGGTGTTAAAGGTGATCGTCACATTGGTGAAATCCGGACCATTCACTTGTGTAGAGCTAATTCCAATTCCGCCATTTATACTCCAGCTGGCTGCACTGAGTGAAAGGGAGTCCATATTTTCACTGAACGCTACTTGAATTTGTGTGCTGGTTAAAATGGAATAAGAAATTATTTCCGGTGCTGTTAAATCCGGAGCATTGGAATAAACGGAGTTTTGGATTCCCGGAGATCCGCCGTTTACATTGTTGGATGCAATCCAATTTTGAGAACCGCTGCAATCGAGTGTAGGATTGATTAATTCGAGCGACCATCCTCCTTGTGCTTTCGCACTGCTCTGGTACCAGGTATCGGAATAATTAACCTGATCTATAATTAAACCATTTTGATTTTTTAATACCAGATTATCTCCGCTATTGTTGAGCGATGGAAAACTGTTTAAGCCCATTGTAGTGCCGTATGGCAACCAGGTCGTTTCATCTGCAGTGGTGCAAAGAATCAGGTATTCGCCCGGAAGGAGAATGTGATTGCCAAAAGTGGCGGTGCTGCTCCCATCAGAAATGGTCCATCCCGATAAATCGAAATTTAAATTGCTACGGTTAAAAATTTCAAGAAACTCTACAGTGGGTAATCCCGCAGAAGGTGTTGGATCGGCAAATATTTCATTGACGATTACCTCTCGATAGCTGGCGGTGGAAAGTGGAATGTATGTAAAATCTACGGTTTCATTTACCGTTAAATTTCCATTGAGATCTCCTACGCCATTCACAGTAAGCGTGTTGGTTTGCATGGGGGTAAAGGGACTTGCAAACGTTAAATGCACCAATGAAAAATCCACCGCATCACGTTGTGCAATACTTGGATTGCCTAGTCCGTTTGTTGCAAAATAATTACTGATGTTTTCTGCTGAAGTTTGTTCCAGCGATTCATCGAAATCTACATCCAGTTGGGTTGAACTAATAATGCTTGCACTTACAATAGCCGGAGGTGTAGTGTCGATGATGACAGGTCCCACATAAATATTATCCGCAAAATATTTTACATTATTAGCAGCGGAATAGTTTACCATGATTCCGAAAAAAGAACTTGTGGTATAGGTGTTGTCGAGCACCGCCCCCTGGTTGATGTAGGCTGTTCCGGTTCCGGTATTATCAATATCGAGCGTCCAGTTTCCAAGTGCATCGCGAATGACTTTTACTTTAAACGGATTATTGCTCGAGGAAGCAATGACCCCATCGGTACCGTTGATGATGATGGCATTGGTGGCTCCGTCTTTACGGTATAAACTAATTTCATCGGCCGTATTTCCCACCATTACATAATATCCGTTGAAATTTCCGAGGAGATTCGATTGATCGGAAATCAAAACAATATTCATGTAATTACCCGATGAGGTTGCGCATTTGGGATTTACGTAAAACTCCCATTGTGCATCCATAGCGGTGCTTGAATTTGTGCTCAAGTAAATTTGAGTTGGAGTAATGGCCGGACCATTTGTTCTCAGTTCTCCGGTCACCACCAGCCAGTCGGCCGTGTTTCCGCTCCATACAACGCCATTGGTAAAATCGCCGTCGTTAAAATCATCCGTAAATTGTGCATTCACCCGAAGGGTGAAAAGACACAGGGCAAAAGCAAAAATATTTAACAGATTCCTCATCTTCTGTGGGGATAGGCTCAGGGTAAATATAGTACATTTGCCCCTCAGAAAAACAGTAAAAATTACCAAAAATGAGAGTCGCTGTAGTAGGTGCCACCGGATTGGTGGGAACAAAAATGATGCAAGTGTTAACCGAAAGAAATTTTCCGGTTACGGAGTTTTATCCTGTTGCGTCGGAAAATAGTGTAGGAAAAGAGATTTCCTTTAAAGGGAAAAACTACAAAGTTATAGGCATGCAGGAAGCCGTTGCGCTTCGTCCCGACATTGCTATTTTTTCTGCCGGCGGAAGCACTTCACTCGAGTGGGCTCCCCGTTTTGCAGAGGTGGGAACTACGGTTATCGACAATTCATCGGCCTGGCGGATGGACCCTTCCAAAAAGCTGGTGGTTCCAGAAATTAACGCCGGTGTATTAGGTCCCGACGACAAAATTATAGCCAATCCTAACTGTTCGACCATCCAGATGGTGGTTGCACTTTTTCCTTTGCATTTGAAATATAAAATTGAACGCATTGTAGTTTCCACCTATCAGTCGGTTACCGGAACAGGAAAAAAAGCGGTGGACCAGCTGATGAACGAGCGAAACGGAATACAAGGAGAAATGGCCTATAAATACCCAATCGACCTCAATGTAATTCCTCAGATTGATGTATTCACGGATAATGGCTACACCAAGGAAGAAATGAAAATGGTGAATGAGACCAAAAAAATTATGGGCGACGATACTATTCGGGTTACGGCCACTGCCATTCGTATTCCGGTAATGGGCGGACACAGCGAATCGGTAAATGTGGAGTTTGCCAATGAATTTGATTTGGCGGAAGTGCGTTCCATTCTCGAAAAGTCGCCTGGAATTGTAGTGGTGGATGACCTCAAAAATGCCCTGTATCCCATGCCGAAAGATGCCCATGAAAAGGATGAAGTGTTTGTGGGACGAATCCGCAGAGATGAAACCCAGCCTAAGACCTTAAACCTTTGGATTGTGAGCGATAACCTGCGCAAGGGTGCTGCTACCAATGCGGTTCAGATTGCCGAATACCTCGTGAAAAACAAGGTGTTGGCTACATCCGCTGTTTAAATCTATTCTAAATTTGAACTTTTTCTGAACTGAGTTGTTGGAGTAGTGCATGGCACAAATTCCAACTGACTCATTGGCTCCAATGAGCCCGCTGAAACGTTTTTTCGCGCTGTTAAGGCCCGAGAGGAAAGACATTTTTCAGATTTATTTTTACGCGCTTTTCAGTGGCTTAATCTACCTCATACTACCACTAGGAATCCAGGCGATTACCTCCTTTATTATGACGGGTCAATTAAGCACTTCCTGGACCATTCTGGTTTTGGTAGTGGTACTGGCTATCGTCTTTTCGGGATTGATTCAGGTTTTTCAATTGAGTATTACTGAAACCTTGCAACAACGCATTTTTGTAAGGGCAGCCTTTGAGTTTTCCTATCGTGTAGTGCGCTTTAAAAAAGAGGCTTTAAAAGGAAAGTATGCACCCGAACTCATGAATCGTTTTTTCGATGTGGTTCAGATACAAAAGGGATTGTCCAAAATCCTGATCGATATTTCTTCCTCTACACTCCAAATTATTTTTGGATTAATCCTTCTCGCATTTTATCACCCCTTGTTTATTGCATTGGGACTGGTGTTATTGGGGGTATTGGCGGCGATATTCAGAATTCTTGGTCCGAACGGATTAAAAACATCCTTAAAGGAATCGGGACATAAATATGAAGTGGTGCAATGGTTACAGGAATTGGCACGCACCAGCGACACGTTTAAACTGGCGGGAAAAACAAATCTCCCGTTGGAGAAAACCGATGAACACGTTAGCGGATACATTGAAGCCAGGAAAAAGCATTTTAAAGTGTTATTGTGGCAATACGCTACCATTATTCTATTTAAAACAATTATTACCGGAGGATTATTAATAGCAGGGAGCATTCTTGTTATTGAAAAGCAATTGACCATTGGTCAGTTTATCGCTGCCGAAATTTTAATTGTAATGGTGATGCAGAGTGCCGAGAAACTGGTGTTGACGCTGGAGTCGGTTTACGATGTAATTACTGCTGTAGAAAAAATCGGATTAGTTACCGATATTCCAATGGAAGATATTTCCGGAAAAGAATTTTCGCCGGTGGAGAAAGATAAAGGATTGCGACTGGAGCTTCGTCGTTTAACCTTTAAATATCCAGGGGTTCAGGAACCGATTATCCGTGAATTATCACTGGAGGTGAATGCAGGCGAAAAGATTTGTATTGCGGGCGGACACCATTCCGGTAAATCAACGCTGATACAATTATGCGCAGGACTTTTTCATTCGTACGAAGGAAATATTTTATACAACGAAATTCCGCTAAGCAATCTGCAACCGGAGTCCCTGCGATGTTATATCGGTGACAGTCTTTCTCAGGAAGATATTTTTATCGGTACCATTATGGAGAACATTACCATGGGTAAAAAGTCGATAGGGATGGAGCAGGTATTGGAAATTGCAAAACCGGTGGGATTACATGATTTTATCATTCAGCTTCCGCAAGGATATGAAACGAAAGTTTTACCAGGAGGAAAAGCGCTCCCCAAGAGCATAGTCCGTAAAATTATTTTATGCAGAAGCCTGGTCGATAATCCGCGCTTGCTTTTATTGGAGGACATCCTCCTTCATGTAGATAAAGAAGAACGGGAACGGATTTTTAATGTGTTGTTCGATAAGAATAAATCGAGAACCGTGCTGGTGGTGAGTAACGACAAAAAAATCGCTTCCATGTGTGATCGTTTTGTAATTCTCGATGAAGGAAAAATCAGTGCCGAGGGTCGTTCGGCGGATGTTGACCATTATCCAAATTTATTTTCCTGATTATGCTGAATATATCTCCCGTTGAAATAAAAAGTAAAGTAGATATAGAACGCTATCGGTCTTATTCCTCTACTTCTGTTTTTGGTTTAGCCAGAAGAGTATTGCTTTGGTTAGGTGTGTTGTTTGGAATATTCATTGTGTTTCTGTTTTTACCATGGACCCAAAACATCCAGGCAGAAGGTAAATTAACCACATTGCGACCTGAGCAACGTCCGCACACCATTCACACCACCATTCCCGGTCGAATAGAGCGCTGGTACGTACAGGAAGGTCAGCATGTAAACAAAGGCGACACCATTGCATTTATATCTGAAATTAAAGACGATTACTTCGATCCCAAACTTTTACAGAATACCGAAGATCAGGTTAAGGCCAAGGAGAAAAGTATTGAGTCGTACCAGGAAAAAGTAAATGCCCTCAATAAACAGATTGATGCATTGAATGAGGGATTGATTTTAAAAATCCAGCAGGCAAAAAATAAAATTCTGCAGAGCGAACTTAAGGTAAAAAGCGATAGCATGGATCTGGAAGCGGCCCGAACCAATGCTACTATTGCTGAGGAACAATTTCAACGCTATGTGGAATTAAAAAAGAAAGATCTGATTTCGCAAACCGATTTGGATAGCCGGAAATTAAAATTGCAGGAAACACAGGCGAAAAAAATTGCAGCAGAAAATAAATTTCTCGCTACCAAAAATGAACTCATCAATGCCATGATTGAGTTAAATACCATTGAGGCAGAATACCAGGATAAATTAATGAAAGCGGAGTCGGATAAATACACGGCGATGTCGACCGTTTTCGATTCGGAGGCTGCAGTTGCAAAATTGCAAAGTCAGTTTTCTAATTATGCCGTTCGCAGCGGTTACTACTTTATTACTGCACCGCAAGATGGATACGTTACCAAAGCCATTACAGCCGGTATAGGTGAAACGGTAAAAGAAGGGACACCCTTAGTCAGCATTATGCCTTCGAAGTTTGAGTTGGCGGTAGAACTATATATTGAACCAATGGATTTGCCTTTATTGAGCAAAGGCGACCATGTACGCTTTGTGTTCGATGGTTGGCCATCATTCGTGTTTTCCGGCTGGCCCGGCGCTTCGTTTGGAACCTTTGGGGGAGAAGTGGTGGCAATTGATAATTTAATTTCTGAAAGCGGAAAATACCGTGTACTTGTTGCTCCCGATAAAAAGGATGAACCCTGGCCAACCGCATTACGTGTAGGAAGTGGTGCTAAAGGAATGATCTTATTGAACGATGTACCGTTATGGTACGAACTATGGCGAAAACTGAATGGATTCCCACCTGAATTTTATACACCAGCTACTACAGGAAATGAAAAGACTAAAAAATAACATTCTCCTTGTAGCAGTATTGTGTTTGCTTTCCCTAAACGGAAGAGGAAGTGATAGTCTTTTGCTTCGTTTTTCGGACTATATGCACATGGTGATGAATTTCCATCCCACAGCCAAACAAGCGGCCTTACTCAATGAACAATCCGAGTTTCAACTGCGGGAAGCAAGAGGGAATTTCGATCCGCAGCTATCGGCCGATTATTTGAATAAATATTACGGCAGCAAAAATTATTATTCCCTGTTCAGCTCCATGTTGAGTGTTCCCGTTTGGTTCGGACCCGAATTAAAAATGGGTTTCGATCAGAATCAGGGATTGTTTGTAAATGATGAGCACGCTACTCCACAAGATGGTTTATGGTATGCCGGAATAAAAGTTCCATTGGCGCAGGGAATTTTGATTGATCAACGCCGTGCTGAAGTTAAAAAGGCAAAGGTTTTTGTGCAGCTCAATGAACAACAACAACGACTGATGTTGCTCGATTTATTTTATTCCGCAGCGCAACGTTATTTCGATTGGTACCTAATGCATAAAAATGTAGAGGTGCACCAAAATGCAGTAGAACTTGCAAGCCGACGATTGAATCTCATTCGGGAATTGCATCGGGTGGGGGAAAAACCGGGCGTGGATACATTGGAAGCAACCATTCAATTGCAAAGCCGGCAACTTGATTTAAATGAATCGAAAATGATGCTCAGGAATCAAGCATTATTGTTGTCCGTTTTTTTATGGAACGATGCCGGAGATCCTGTCGATTTGAAAGAAGGTATTCTACCCGATAATTTAAATGAAACGTTCGACCTTATAAAGGCCGACACCACTGCATTTAGTCTAAACCAGCACCCGGCATTGTTGTTTTATGATTATAAACTGCAACAATTGGAAATTGATCGTCGACTGAAACAGGATAAACTTAAACCGAAGTTGAGTGCTCAGTATAATTTTTTATCCTATTCATCGCCGGATGTCCCCCTGATTTCCCCCAATAATTATAAATGGGGAATTCAATTCTCATTTCCCTTATTTCTCCGCCAGGAACGCGGTGCAATTGGTCAGGCCAAATTAAAAATTCAGCAAACCGAATATGACCGGGATCTGAAGCAACAGGAATTAAATGCTAAAATAAAATCGGCGTTTAATGAAATGAACTTTGCACTTCAGCAAATGGCGCTTGCATTAGAAAATATGCGCAACTATAACGCCTTACTCGATGCAGAAAAAGAAAAATTTATCCGCGGAGAAAGCAGTTTGTTCATGATCAATTCCCGCGAAATTAAAGTGATTGAATCGCAATTGAAATACTATAACACGGTTTATAAATACCACAAGAGCAAAGCGGCTTATCGTTTTGCTTTAGGGAAGGGATTTGATCAATAACACCATTCTATGATACAGTTTCACATGCTCACCCGTGAGAAAAAAGTTTGCGATGGCATTGCAGATATTATTTTGAAAGATAATTATTCGAAAGACATTCGAATCGAAGAAATGATTCAACAGGAATGGGATGCAACTTCTCAGAAAAGAAGAGAACTTATGTTTTATCGCATTACTTGTTTAATGAAGTCGACCCTATTTACCCCGTTAGTATCTGAGGTAACCGAAAAGTATGGAACTGAACCCAGAATGTTTTCTTTACCCGTAACCCAGATTGAAGATGATTGGGCAATGGAAATAAGAAATTCAACCCGAAAAATTTAAAGCGCTTCTTCGGTCCAGGTATGGTCGGCCAGTAATTTCACCTTGGCAACAAAAGCCTTGAACTTTTTACTGCGCCCCCATTCGTCCGGACCAATCATCGACAATACATGTCCCCCTTCTTCTGTTTCGTAGAGGTAATAACTGTATCCAATCAGCGGAGCAAAACTCATTTTAGCTGCATAAATTTTAAACGAAAGCGTTTTGCGGTCCTGAATCTCCTGCGCCTGTTTGGCCAATAATTCAATTTGCTTGCGGATTTGGTCCAGCTGCATGTCGGTTTGTTCTTCCATGGCCGACAAAGCCCTGCTTTTTATGACGCTTTCTTTGGTGGTTTTTATAACCGCGCTACCGCGATGATGGGCATAGGGGAGTGAACCGGGAGTTTCCGTGGTATGGTCTTTATCGATGGGATTTTCCTGTTCACTCATGGTGATGTAAAAATACAAGAATCTTAGCAACTCTGCATAAAGAACAAATTCCGAAACAATTTGTTGTAGCAGCATGGAAATGGACAGAGATCTGGATCGTATAATAGAAATGGCATGGGAGGACCGCACACCTTTCGAGGCCATTTTCGTTCAGTTTGGAATTACCGAAAAGGAATTACTGAACATTATGCGATCGGAGATGAAACCATCCTCGTTTAAAATGTGGCGCAAGCGCATGGCCGGAAGAATTACCAAACACGGCTCCAAACGAGGATTTGATCAGGGTCCGTTTAAATGCACACAACAAAAAGCGATATCGAACAATAAAATTTCCAAGCGATGAAGGTGGAAATACGTGTAGGAGAAAAAACAATTGCCTGTTTACGCGGTGAGAATCTGCGTGAAGTATTGATGCGTCATGATATCATATCACCCTATCATCATTCCGGTTGGGGGATTTGCAAAGGAGCTTTGTCCTGCGGCACCTGCACGGTGAAGCTCACGGGTTCGGTTATGGATATGCGCACTAACCGAGTAGAAAATAAATTGGGCGACCCCTGCCTGTCCTGCAAAATAAAGGTTGAAGGCAACCTTCACCTTGAATTTTTAAACGGCGCTTTGTAACAAATCACATCCTTTTTTGTTTTAAGGATATGGAAAAGCAATTTTCAATATCCCGCTGTCTGATTGTTTTAATCCTGCTGCAAGGGTTATGGATAACTGCTTTTTCTCAATCGCCCAATGACCCGATTGATAGAAACAAAATAAATACTGCGCTGGTAGAAGAACTTTTTCTTCAAAAGCTAAATGCGTTGAGGAAGGAAAAAGGGCTTACACTATTACAAAAAGATCCGGTATTGGCCAAAGCAGCAAAAGACCAGGCGGACTACCAGTTAAAGTTTAAGGTATTAACCCATAATCAGAATGTAAGAGGGAAGGAACAACCCTATCAACGGGTGGCATTTTATAAGGGGACGCATGGAAGAATCGGTGAAAACTGTTTACAAACTGCGGTTGGAGTAAAAGTGAAAAATAAAGACGGGAGTTTCAGGGAAGTTCATACTTATGAGGAATTAGCAGAGGACTTTTTTCAACTCTGGTTTCATTCACCACCGCATTTTCAGAACATGATTAATCCGAATTATGAAATGTGCGGACTCTCCCTCGCGCTCGATCCGAAGACTGGAAAATGTTATGCCGCACAGGTGTTCGGGACCAAACCTTTTGTGCCTCCCTTTCCGGAGGTCCCCAACACCACAGATGCATGGAAAATTCTTCCGCAGGATTCAAAATTTTGCACCGGGTATGGGAAATATGAGAACATTGCCGGAATATTTTCGCAGTATTTGTGGGATGAAAACGACACCATTTTCCAATACTATCAAACACTTCCACATGCCAAAGAAATAATGCCGGGTCCCACCGACGGAATTGCACTGGACATCGTGTTTCGCGAGCAGTTTGATTGTTCTAAAAATCACAATTTACATCCTTCCGATGTACACGATGGAATAATGTTGAAACCGGTATTCAGTAAACAATTGTTTGCTACCAATCTGGCTAAAGCAACGAATGAATTATTTTCCTACGTTGGAACAGTTCCTCCGGAAGCCAGAGGAAAAAAATATCAGATCAACACGATCTTAATTAAAAACGGACATGCTTGTAAATATTCTTATCCTGTAGCTGTAATTTCTAAAAATCTTTCTCTGTTAAAGCTTCGTCCGGTATGGATGCATTATGTGGGAGAAATTAAGCCGGGATCCTACACAAGAAAATTTTCATTTGATCTTCCTTTCGAATCCAACAGCATCGAATTGCAAGGGTCATCGCTCAATAAATTAATTGAGAAATTATCGATGTATGGTCCCTTCATTCGTGGTATTTCTATTCACGCCTATAGTTCGGTGGACGGTAAGAAGGAGGTCAATCTAAAACTCCAATCCGAAAGAGCGCAAAAAATTGCAGAAACAGTAAAACTATTTATTCCGGCTGGTGTAGAAATCACAACGGTGGCAGAAGAAAACTGGACCTTGTTCCGAAAACAAGACGCCGATAGCATACACCGTTTTGCAGGGGTGCCGGACGATGAAGTGAAGCGCAAACTGAGCGACAAAAAAACGTATGAAGAATTAAAACCATTTCTCCATCTACAACGCGTTGCAAAAGTTGAACTGGATGTGGAAGTGAAGTGGGATGAGCATACACCGGTAGAACAATTGCCGGTTGCCATGCATGGGGTGCTTGCGGATGGGGATAGCTTGCAGGCACGGATCATTCATTCGAAAATGGTTTATGGAATGTTAAAAGGGAAAATTAATCCCTCTCAATTTATTGAAATTGATATTCCTGCCAAACAAAAATTTGTTCCCGTATTGGTCAATTACATGGGTGCATTGTCCATGACCGACGATTTTTCCGAACGTTCGCATCAGGAGGAAATGGTGCGGGCCTATGAGCTGGGAAAAGGTCATCCGAAAATGGAGTTCAATTATCTGGTTTACAATTTGCGTTATTGGGCATCCTTTGGTTCACCACTGTGTGATATCAATGGCATGGAGAATAAAATTGAAGGACTCCGCAGCGAAATGAGTGATAGTTTAACCAATAGTTTGTTGCTGAATTATTACGTTTTGTCGGCCTATCATTTTTACGTCAACAAACAGTTTGACCGCTTATATCATTCACTGGAAGGTGTTCATCGTCTCTATAAACTGGCACCCATTTATGAAAGCGATGCAATTGACCTGGCGCTTATTTTTAATCTTTATTACCGGTTCGACTGGAGTATTGACGTTTTGCAACCTTTTATCGATCCAAATACCTGTTCGCTGGAGGCCTTGTTTCTGTTTGCACGCACCGCTGCCTTTGAACGTGGAGACATGGTGAAGGATGATTTTTATTATAAGGTACTGCAGTCCTGCGCCGACCGCGATAAGCCGCGTTTTTGCAAATGGATCGATGAAGAGGACTTCCAGCTTTTGCGTGATGAAGGGGTGCAGCGGATCTGGTGTAAGGAATGCGCCGGGCATTAGGCGGACTTTACGTACATTTCATCATTTATTCACCCGCTCTCCAATGGGGAAATGAAACTTTCTTTCTTTATTTGCAGGGAGACATTGCCACATGACCAAAATTAAGCTTGAAATGGATTATGACTATGATTTCGATTTGATCGGAATCAGTTGTCACGCTCCGGATTATCGTTTGTGTTGGGCGCTAAATCAGAAATTAGGAATTTCATTGGGCAAAAAGGAAGAAGGTCTGGTTTTGCGCAATAAAAAATCAGGTGAGGATGCGAGTCACGCTATTTTCGAATATTTTGGCGAAGAAGACCATGTGGAGTATTTCCTGCTCTTGAATAAGACAGGCGCCTCTTATTTGGTTCCGGAACAAAAAGCGGCCGATTTTTTATTTATACTCCGAAACAACTATGCCATAGACGCTTCGGAGATCCTACAGCAGATTAAAACCATCGATTTGGTTCAAACCGCCTTTCGGATCGATGCAGAAAATTTGAAATCAAGAGAGAACCTCTTATTTTAGAACATTAATATTACACAGCTTTGAAACAGATTTCAGAATTACAATTAAGAAAAAAGACAAAAATCGTTGCTACCCTCGGGCCGGCATCTTCCTCGAAAGAGGTTATTATGGCGATGGTGGAAAACGGAGCCAATGTGTTCCGTATTAATTTTTCACATGGTGAATACGAAAAACACGGTGCTGTAATTGATGTTATCCGTGAAGTGATCAATGAAACAGGAGTACATGTTGCAATTCTTGCCGATTTACAGGGACCAAAACTCCGTTGCGGAGAAATGGAAAACAACGGAGTTAAACTGGAAGAAGGTCAGGATTACATCCTCACTACAGAAAAAGTGATAGGCGATAATAAGCGAACGTTTATTACCTATAAAGAATTTCCTTTCGATGTTAAACCCGGAGAACGGGTGCTGATGGATGATGGTAAGCTGGTGTTTGAAGTGGTCGGCACCAATGGAAAAGATGAAGTGTACACGAAGGTTATTCAGGGAGGAGTTTTGTCATCCAAAAAAGGATTAAATCTTCCGAATACAAAAGTTTCGCTGCCATCTCTCACGGAAAAAGATAAAGCCGATTTAGAATTTGCTTTGGAAAAAGATGTGGACTGGATCGGACTTTCGTTTGTACGTGAAGCAAGAGACATCATTGAACTTAAACACCTCATTGCCTCCAAACAAAAACGTGCAAAAGTTATTGCTAAAATTGAAAAACCGGAAGCCATTGAAGAGATCGATGATATTATTCATGAATCAGATGGGCTAATGGTAGCGCGTGGCGACCTTGGAGTAGAAATCCCACTGCAAAATGTTCCGCTCATTCAAAAACTCATCATCCGCAAATGCTTATCGCAGGCAAAACCGGTGATTGTAGCTACACAAATGATGGAAAGCATGATTACTTCCTTAACGCCTTCCCGCGCAGAAGTAAACGATGTGGCCAATGCAGTATTCGATGGTGCCGATGCCGTAATGTTATCCGGCGAAACTTCCGTTGGAAATCACCCGGCGAAAGTAATCGAAACCATGAGTAAAATCGTAATGGAAGCAGAGACCTTCGAAGGGATTTATCACAAGGAATCGATTCCGCGCGATGAAAAAAGTGAACGTTTTATAACCGATTCCATTTGCTTTAATGCAACACGACTTGCTCAACGGGTGGGTGCCAATGCTGTTATTACCATGACGCATTCCGGCTATACCGCGTTTAAGATTTCGAGTCAGCGCCCCAAAGCCAATATTGTTGTGTTTACCGGAAACAAAAAAATGCTCGATACTCTATCGCTGGTATGGGGTGTAACCGGATTGTATTATGATAAAATGGTAAGCACCGATCACACGATTGCCGATGCAAAATATATGATCCGCAAATTGGGATTTGTACAAGAAGGCGATTTAGTGATTAATATCGCTTCAATGCCAATCGAAGATAAAGGTCAATCGAACATGATTAAGTTGAGTCGCGTTGAATAATGACAACAACGGATTTTAGCAATTCAAAAAATATAATTTTTCCATGAGCATAAATGTAAAACTCCTTAAATCGATTTGTGAAGTTCCCGGTGCACCCGGACATGAACAGAAAGTTCGTGAACTCGTTTTGAAAACCGTAAAACCATTTGTAGATCGTATCGATATCGACAACATGGGGAACATCACCGTGGTGAAAAAGGGGAAAAACAGCACTAAGAAAGTGATGATTGCTGCTCACATGGATGAAATCGGATTCATGGTGAATCATATCGATGAAAAAGGATTTCTTCGTTTTGTTCCGCTAGGTGGATTTGATCCTAAAACCTTAACGGCACAACGTGTAATTGTGCATGGAAAAAAAGATGTAATAGGAGTTATGGGTTGCAAACCCATCCATGTAATGTCGGCCGCCGAACGCGAAAAAGTGGTTCCCCTGAGCGATTATTTTATAGATCTGGGAATGACAAAAAAAGAGGTGGAGAAAATCGTTAGCATTGGAAATGTAGTTACCCGCGAACGTGAACTGATTGAAATGGGTTCTTGTGTGAATTGCAAATCGCTCGATAATCGTCTTTCCGTTTTTATCTTATTGGAAACCCTTCGCGAATTGAAAAATCCGGCCTATGATGTTTATGGTGTGTTTACGGTTCAGGAAGAAGTGGGCGTTCGCGGCGCAAGTGTAGCTGCATTAGCCATTCAACCCGATTTCGGATTTGGACTCGATATTACCATTGCCTACGATGTGCCCGGAGCAAAGGCCCATGAAAAAATAACGGAGCTTGGAAATGGAACAGCCATAAAAATTATGGACTCCAGTGTTATCTCCGATTATCGCATGGTTGATTTCATGAAGAAAACCGCCGATAAACATAAAATAAAATGGCAACCCGAAATTTTACCTGCAGGCGGAACAGATACTGCGGGAATTCAACGCATGACGGCAGGTGGAGCTATTTCCGGATGTATTTCTATTCCTTGCCGACATGTTCACCAGGTGATTGAAATGAGCGATAAAGAGGATATCCGCGGCAGTATCGATCTGCTTAAATCCTGCCTTACGGACATCGATAAATACGACTGGAGTTTTAAATAATTTATAGTGAAAAGGTTCCCGAAACGGAGCCTTTTTTATTGGAATAAATCCCGGAGTGCAACACGCTCCATGGCTCCTTTGTCAATAGCCATTTGAAGTCGGGCAAGAAAATCTTCATAAGCCGGCGAGAGAAGAAAATCCTTTTCAGGAATCGAATCGATGGTGTCATCAGTGAAGTTTAAGGGACAAACATCTTTTAGTTTTTCACCTTGTTCATTGGTAAGTAATAGAGGTAAACCTTGTGTTCTGCAAACAAAAGGCCGGTTTTCATAAATTCTGCAGGCTCCTTCGGAAGATAAAAAAGCACACATGCCAGCAGGATGGGGCTTTTCGTTTTTTAGAACGTCAGATTCATTTCTGCGAATGTTTTCCGCTTCTACGCCAAATACTTCAAGATGATCTTCGCAGCAGGCAAAACAACCTTTTTTACAAACCATATTTTTGGCATGCAGTTGCTCCAAACGGTTGATGTCGGGTTGAAGTGCAGCATAAAATTTATGTAGCGTATGTATTGCTTCGTCGCTATATTCAGTTGCCATGTTTCTTGAATTATGGAATGCGGATTCCGATTACACAAATATCGTCTACCTGCTCTAAATCACCGCGCCATTCTTCAATGGTGTTTTGCAATTTTTCTTTTTGTAAAGTGGTAGACAAACCTGCAATTTCAATCAGTAATTTGTTGAGGTTGGAATATTTAAACTTTTTACCCTTGGGTCCGCCAAACTGATCGGCATAACCATCGGTAAATAAATACAACATATCACCGGTTTGGAGTTCCGGTTCAAAATTTCTGAAGGCATCCATACGGTCCGACATTCCTATCGGCATTTTATCGGTATCCAATTCTATGCATTCCCCATTTCGAACAAGCACCGGCGAGTTGTGTGCAGCGGCGTAACTGATGGAGTTGTTGCTCCACCGAACTAAAATTCCATCCATTCCATCTTTCTGTCCCTGCTGCGAAATATTTTCAATTAAGCGCAAACGGGTATGGTCTAAAATGCCACCGGGTGATGCAATTTTCTTTTCATTGATGGATTCGTTCAGAAAGGAAATATTGAGTAGCGACATAAATGCTCCGGGCACGCCATGTCCGGTTGAATCGCACACGGCAAGGAAAAATTCTTTTTCGTGTTGATTAAGATTCCGCTCGGAAGCCCAGTAGAAATCTCCGCTAACTACATCTTTAGGTAAAAACAAAACAAAATGATCCGGCAGATTTTTTTGCAAAAGCTCATCATGTGCCAAAAGGGCATATTGAATTCGTTTTGCATAATTGATCGAATCCATAATTTCTTTGTTCTTCTCCTCAACAATCTCTTTCTGATGATGAAGCTCGCTGGTGCGTTCCTTTACTTTGTTTTCAAGATTTTCATAGAG
>JAIBBF010000054.1 GCA_019694795.1 Flavobacteriales bacterium
TGATGAAAGGATCGCGTGATTACTAATTTGGGTTTTCTAAGTTTATACCACAATAATTTCAAAAAGGTTTTGGCCGATTTTTTTCGGTGTGTTTTACTTAGGTGAATGCCTTTTAAATTATACCTCAGCGCAAGTTTATGATGGGAATGAATGATAATCCTCGAATGATATTTTTCAGGAATTTGCTCAATATATTCCGCAAGTCTAGCTGTAGTGAATTTCGATTTTCTTAAATGAAAAGTTTCTAATCCCGCATTTAACAAATCGATTACCATCGGTATTTCCGATCTGAATTTTTCCGACGAGCTAACCACTACAAGTTTCATGCTTAGCGTTCTTTGAATTGCAGAATAAATTCCGGATCCTTTTCTATTGCAGTTCCAATCACTACCAGATCTGCACCTGCATTCCACGCTTTTTCAGCAT
Organism: Flavobacteriales bacterium; assembly: GCA_019694795.1. Lineage (NCBI taxonomy): Bacteria > Pseudomonadati > Bacteroidota > Flavobacteriia > Flavobacteriales > Flavobacteriales bacterium. Next base: position 427 of record JAIBBF010000054.1, read on the forward strand.
CTGTCTTTGTTCTGATTCCTCCACCAACGATAAGCGGAACCGATATCAGGGAACGTACCTTTTTAATTAAGTCTTCTGATAAAGGATTCCCTGCACCACTTCCGCCATCAATATAAATTTGTTTTAATCCCAATTGTTCTCCAGCTAATGCCGTTATCGCTGCAATTTCCGGTTTGCTGGATGGAATGGGATTGGTTCCGGAAACATAAGCTGCTGTTGTGGTTATTCCATTGTCAACAATGATATATCCGGTCGGAATTAATTCAAGGCCGGATGATTTTAAACGAAATGCGGAATGGATGTGTTGTCCAATCAAAAATTCCGGATTTCTTCCCGAAATCAGCGATAATAATAATATAGCATCCGCACCGGAATAAATTTGAGCGCTGTCGCCTGGAAAAATAACTACCGGAATAGTGCAATTCGATTTAATAAAATCAATCGTCTTAGCAATATCACCATGGGTGATTAAACTGCCTCCAACAAAAAAATAATCTATTTTCGACACAACACTTTTTTCAATGATTTCAGGAAGGTGTTCTGTTTTATCCGGATCAATCAATACCGCAAGTTGTCGTGAGGTGCTTTTCTTTTTTTGCTCTATATGTTGAAATACATTCATTGCTATAAAAATAACCTTAGATGGTATAGGTTAGTATATGATTGTCGAAGAAATGATACGCAAGCCTTTCTGTACCTTCAACACCTTTGTTTTTTATTTGAACTTCAAGATTTCGAAGATCGTTATTTATTGATCGAATCGTTTGACAGCTCGCAAAGAATGTAGTATCCTCACCTGTTTTTTTAAATACGGCCTCTTTTGCGCTCCAGATCAAGGTTGCTGTTTCAAGATCGCTGGTGTTATGCATTTCCCGTTCATCCGAATTAATAAATCGGTTTGTGATTTTAAAAATGCGTTCATTTTTTTCTTCCAGATCTATTCCCGTTGGGATTTCGGGGTGATAATACACAGCAGCGAAGTGGGAGGTATGGCTGATGGAAATGTATCCGGATTCAAGGACCGGCTTCCCTTTGGAATCATAACTTATTTTCAGGGATGGGTTTATCCAGTGAACCAATTGCCGAATTGCCAACCATTGTTTACGTCGGCCGGGAAATTTTATGGCATCCAAATCGGCAATGATTTCCTCCGAAAGCCCCGATTTTAGTGCTTCTTCGTCTTCAGTAATGGCCCATACGAGGATCAGTGCTTCAGGATTTGGTATTATTTTTGAATGGATTGGCATATTAAATTAAGAGAATGCTAAAATAATTTTTTTAATTTAGTCAGTTCAAAAACTACTTTTAAGTCAATTATGCGTTATTTCATCCGCCTTGCGCTTCTGCTATTTTCAATGCACTCATTGGGTTTGCATGCTCAGGTGCTCTATCCTATTTCAGTTAATCATAAAGACGGTTATATCGATAAGTCCGGCAAAGTAGTTGTTGAAGCCAACTACGATAAGGCTCAGCCTTTTAACGGAGGTATGGGGCGTGTTCAAATGGCAGGAAAAACTGGTTATGTGAATGGTTCCGGTAAATTGGTTATAGATGCCAAATACGATAAGGGAACTGATTTTAATGAAGGTTTGGCTGCGGTTAGCCTGGCTGGAAAATGGTCCTTTATCGATGATAAGGGTACTGTAAAATTTGAGGTTAATTGCAGCAATGCTTATGCCTTTTCAGATGGACTTGCGCGTATTCAGGTTGGAGCAAAGCAAGGTTTTGTTGATAAATCCGGTCGAATTGTAGTTGAGCCCAAATATGATGCTGCCTACGACTTTTCACAAGGATTAGCGCGTGTTAAACAAGGTACCAAATGGGGTTTTATTGATAAAAGCGGCAAAATGGTTGTGCCGGCTAAATATGACATGGTACACGATTTTTCTGAAGGACTCGCCAATTTTCTGGTTGGTGATGAAGGAACCGGAAAATGGGGATACATAGATGCCAGCGGGAAAGTGATTCTTGAGGCGAAATTCGATAAAGCGTTTGGGTTTAAAAACGGAAGAGCGTTGGTTCGTGTGGGTGACTTCAAAACCGGTAAATACGGTTACATCGATAAAACCGGAAAAATGATTATTGCTGCAGAATTTGATGATGCCAAGGATTTCAGTGATGGAATGGCATGTGTAGCTTCAGGTACAGGAACAGCCAGAAAATGGGGGTATATCGATGTAAATGGAAAACTTCTCATTACCCGTCAGTTTGCTATCCCATCAAATTTCGAGGATGGACTAGCAAAAGTGCGAATCGGCGATTTTCGTACTGGTACAGAAGGCTATATCGACAAAAGCGGAAAATTTGTTTGGCAGGTGAAAAAATAAACCGGAACACAAGAAATAAATAAGGAGGCTTTGGCCTCCTTTGTTTTTTATTAAGGGACCAGTTTTGTACCTTTGCAGCGTTCAATTTAAGCTTAATAAAACTACTAGAAGAAATTATGGGTTCTACTGCCGAAAAGAAGACACTTCCATTCAAGGTTAAAGATATTAACCTGGCGGATTGGGGAAGAAAAGAAATTAAACTGGCCGAAGCTGAAATGCCGGGATTGATGTCACTCCGTGAAGAGTATGGCAAATCAAAACCACTCGCCGGTGCACGTATTGCTGGTTGTTTACATATGACCATTCAAACAGCTGTTTTAATTGAAACATTAAAAGAACTTGGTGCTGAGGTGACCTGGTCTTCCTGCAATATTTTCTCAACTCAAGATCATGCTGCTGCTGCCATTGCTGCTGCAGGAATCCCTGTTTATGCCTGGAAAGGAATGAACGAAGAAGAATTTGACTGGTGTATCGAACAAACCTTGTTTGCATTTAAAGATGGTAAGCCTCTCAATATGATTTTGGATGATGGTGGAGATTTGACCAATATGGTGTTGGATCGTTATCCTGAATTAGTTAAAGACATTAAAGGATTGTCAGAAGAAACCACTACCGGTGTTCATCGTTTATATGAGCGCGTTAGAAAAGGAACTTTACCAATTCCTGCAATTAATATCAACGACTCAGTAACCAAATCTAAATTTGATAACAAATATGGTTGCCGTGAATCATTGGTCGACGCTATTCGTCGCGCTACCGATTTAATGCTTGCCGGTAAAGTTGCTGTTGTAGCTGGATACGGTGATGTAGGTAAAGGATCTGCTCAATCATTGAGTAGCCAGGGTGTTCGTGTTATTGTTACCGAAATCGACCCAATCTGCGCATTACAGGCTGCAATGGATGGCTATCAGGTATTAAAAATGGATACTGCCGTTAAAATTGCAGATATCATTGTAACGGCTACAGGAAACAAAAATATTGTTGTTGACCGCCACTTTAAAGCGATGAAGCACAATGCTATCGTTTGTAATATCGGACACTTCGATAACGAAATCGATATGGCTTGGTTGAACAAAAATTATGGTGCTTCCAAGGATGTTATCAAACCACAGGTTGATAAATACACAGTTGATGGAAAAGATATTATTGTGCTTGCCGAAGGACGCCTGGTTAATCTGGGTTGTGCTACAGGTCACCCATCATTCGTGATGTCCAATTCCTTCACCAACCAAACACTTGCACAGATTGAGCTTTGGAATCATTCGGATAAATACGAAAATCAGGTGTACACTCTTCCAAAACACCTTGATGAAAAAGTAGCACGATTGCATCTTGCAAAAATCGGTGTTGAGTTAGAAACGCTTACTACCGACCAGGCAGAGTATATTGGTGTTACCGTTGAAGGTCCTTTCAAAGCGGAACATTACCGTTATTAATCGAATTACCTACAATATAAAAGGGGGCCATCGCCCCCTTTTTTTATGCATATAATTGTAAGCATCAATTGTAAATCCGGAGAATACTTAAACCGTCCCAATACGTTTGATACATTTTCATTCCACGTGTAGCCGGACCGCCCTGAATGGATCCGTCGGTGAGTAGAAAACTCGATCCGCAGCAATCATCTTTAGCAATAACATTATTACTGGAATCCACATTTAATTTCCCGCAGGAATTTGAAGGTTGATAAGGGCAATGGCGATCAAAAGCCAGAAATTCATCTTGCGATCGGCGGTATACGATGATGCCTCTGGATCCTCCGTCAAAATACATCCAACCTCCAACGGCTTGCAGACTAAAATATCCGGGATTATTAATGTTAACCTGAATATCCACCAACACATCCGGAATCTGGTCATTGTCTTTTTTGCAGGACATAAAAAATCCTGAAAAAATCAACATCAACAAGGCAGATATTTTGATTATTTTAGTCAACTTCATTATCAAATATACGCCGAAATGGGTAAAAAAGTATTTCAGGCATTGGCCATCATGATTTTCCTGATGATTTCAGGAACCGCCTTTTCTCAGGAAGGTGGCGGAGGAGGGGGTGAGGCTCCGGTGAATAAGCATTATGAAAAGCAAAAAAAGAAACGCGAGAAAGAGGCGGCTAAGGCCGATAAGGAAGCTAAAAAGCGACATGAGAAAATTCAGGATAAAAAAACACGGAAGCGAATGAAAAAAAACCGCAAGAAGGCCGAAAGGGCTCGTAAGAATAAAGGCGAGCCATTTTTTCAGCGGATTTTCCGCAAAAAATAGGCGGCTGGACTTGTAAAAATATGAGCTTTTTTGAAGTCACTTCCTGTAAAATTGGGCGTAAATAGACCTAAATTTGATTAAACCCGCTCTGGAAAGGCAATAAAATGAAGGGGATTAACGAATACCCAAACATTGTTACCGTTGCTTCATTCAGACTTGCGGGTTGAAAGAATTAATTTCTATATTTACGGCCTTTGTTGCGATTAACGAAAACATTAAACTGAACGTATGTTTAGAAGACTGAGCTTGTTGCTGGCGTTCGCTTGTTTGTCCGTAGTATCTTACGGGCAAGGCCAGGGTACCCTACAGGGTAAAATCAAGGATAAGGCTACCGGAGAACCGTTGCCTTTTGTAAACCTCGTTATTGAACAGGGTGGTGTCCAAAAAGGTGGAGCCTCCTCGGATTTCGACGGTAACTACAAAATTGCTTCCATTACGCCAGGTACATACAATGTACGTGCCAGCTTCGTGGGGTATAAGCCATTCCAGATTAACGGAGTTATTGTAAACTCTAACAAAATCACCTTCCTCGATTTGGAATTGGAAAGTGGAGATGTTACGCTTGATGAGGTTACGGTTGTTGATTACGCTGTTCCTCTGATCGATAAAGATGGTGGTGCTTCCGGAGCAACAGTAACACGCGACGATATCGCTAAAATGCCGGGTCGTTCTGCTACCTCCATTGCAACCACAGTGGGTGGTGTTTATTCCGCAGACGGTTCAGGTGCACTTTCTATTCGTGGTGCCCGTTCGGATGCTAACTACTACTTCATCGATGGTATTAAAGTTCGCGGATCAACAGGTCTTCCGAAATCAGCAATTGAAGAGGTGTCGGTAATTACCGGTGGACTTCCAGCCAACTACGGTGATGCTACCGGTGGTGTAATTTCGATTACAACCAGAGGTGCTTCCAAAGATTTCTTCGGAGGTATCGATTACCTGACTTCAGGTTTCCACTTCGGCGGAAATGATCCTTACAAAGCAAAAAATATCGGATTGGATAAATATGGATACAACCTGATTGAAGGTTCATTATCCGGACCAATCATTATGAAAAAAGATTCTACCGGTAAAAAAATTAAACCCATCTTAGGCTTCTTCGTTTCCGGTAACCTTACCAATATCGCAGATAGCCGTCCATTCTTCACCGACCAATATGTGATTAAATCAGACGTTCGCGATCGCATCATTTCTAATCCTCTTCGTCCGACCGGTTCAGGCTTCGGAGCATTTTACAATACCGACTTCCTTCGCATGAGCGATTTTGAAAAGGTAAAATTCCGTCAAAATGCAATGAGCACTGCTATCACCGGTGCAGGAAAAATCGACGTTAACCTTGGTCCTTTAATGAACCTGACTTTTGGTGGATCATTGGATTACTCCAACTATTATGGTTACGACTATAATAACATGTTATTCAATGTAGATAACAACGGATTAATTTCAGATCGCACATGGCGTGTTTACGGACGCTTTACGCAGCGTTTTGCCCAGTCTCAAAATCAAGGTGAAGAAAGTGCATCCAAAATTAAAAATGCGTACTACACTGTAATGGTGGATTACTCTAAATACAAGCAAACAGCACAGGATGCTAATCATAAGAAAAATTTATTTGATTATGGTTATGTAGGTATGTTCCAGACTTACCGCGAACGTTCTTATGAATACACCGTAATGAATGGATCTCCTGCACGTGTTCACAATGGATACAAAGACACAGCGGTAGTATTTACTCCGTATTATATTGATCCGGTTACTGGAGAAGAGTTACATATTAATGATGACTTAGCTTCTATTACCAATCAGTATTATCAACTTTACGATGATAAAGTTGGACACTATGAAAACCTTACCCAGATTCAGTCGGCCAATGCATTGCGTAATGGTGACCAACCTACTTCAGTGTATAACCTCTGGACTAACATCGGTACTCAGTATAATAACTATTCATTAGTAGACAACTCTCAGTTCCGTGTTACTGCATCAGGCAATGCTGATATCGGAAATCACGCTGTTTCATTAGGATTCGAATTTGAACAACGTGACGACCGCGCATTCTCTGTTTCGCCGGTTGGTTTATGGACTATCGGTCGTCAGTTAGCCAACAGCCATACATCAGAGTTGGATGTAAACAATCCACAATACACTTGGTTTGGTTCAGTACTCTCTGTAGATTACGAGCCATTAAACTCCTCACCGGGTGAATACAACGTATTTGATGATGTTGAATCGCAATCGTTCTTCGATTATAACATCCGTAAAAATTTAGGTTGGAATACTGATGGTGTGGACAATCTGGATATTGATGCGATGAACCCTGAGTTTTTCCAATTAGGATGGTTCTCTGCCAATGAATTATTGAACAACGGTAATAACTACGTTTCATATTATGGTTATACTTACGACGGCCAGAAACAAACCGACAAAGTTTCTTTCAATGACTTCTTCACCGCACGTGATGAATTCGGAAACAAAACACGTCCGATTGCTCCCTTCCAGCCAATCTACGTTGCAGGTTATATCATGGATAAATTTGCATTCGACGATTTGATCTTTAACGTTGGATTACGTGTTGACCGCTTCGATGCAAACCAAATGGTACTTAAAGACCGCTACTTGCTTTATGAAGCTAAAACTGTAGCTGAGGTTGATGCACAATCTGAATTTGGTACGAGTCACCCTTCCAATATGGGAGATGATTATGTTGTATACGTAAACAGTGTTGAAAATCCAACTGCAATCAATGGTTACCGCCACGATCGTACATGGTACAACGCACAAGGTGAACAAATTTCTGACCCTTCATTAATTTATGGTCCGAATGGTGTTGCTCCTTATCTCTTAAATGCAAATGCGTCTAAAGATAAAGACAACGAAATTCCAAAAGCATTTACCGATTACAAACCACAAATCAACGTAATGCCACGTGTTGCTTTCTCATTCCCGATTAGCGACGAAGCATTATTCTTTGCACACTACGACGTACTTACTAAACGTCCAACTACAGGAAACCGTCTCGACATTTTGGATTACTACTTTATGGATGTAAGAAGTGTAGTTGTAAACAATCCGAATCTGATGCCTGAAAAAACAATTGACTACGAACTTGGTTTCCAACAAGTGTTAACCAAATCGTCTTCATTGAAAATCTCAGCGTTCTATCGCGAGTTACGTAACCAGGTTGCTTTGATCAATGTTACCGGAGCTTATCCTCGTACTTACCGTACTTATGGTAACCTTGACTTTGGTACAATTAAAGGAACGACCATTACGTATGATATGCGTCGTACTGGTAATTTATCCATCCGTTTATCGTACACCCTTCAGTTTGCAGAAGGTACAGGGTCAGATGCTAACTCTGCTTTGAACCTGGTTAACTCTGGTCAACCAAACTTAAGAACGATCTATCCGTTCGAGTATGACCAACGCCATGCTGTTACAGGGGTAATTGATTACCGCTATGGAGAAGGAAAAGATTATAACGGTCCAAAAATCGCCGGTAAAAATATCCTTCAAAATACAGGTGTAAACGTTGTATTAAACGTTGGATCAGGAACACCATACTCTTCACAACAATATGTAACTCCACAAGCATTGTTATCAGGTGGATCTTCAGCATCATTGGCCGGTCAGGTGAATGGTTCAAGAAAACCTGGTCAGTTCCGTATGGATATGCAGATCGACCGTAACTACACCTTGAAATTTGGTAAAGAGGACAAGGCGAAAACGGCTAACCTGAATATTTATCTGCAAGTAAATAACGTGTTGAATACACGTAACATCTTAAGTGTTTACGGTGCTACAGGTAACGCAAATGATGATGGATACCTGTCAGAAGCTCGTTACCAAAGTGCAATTGCTCAGGTTAACTCAGAGCAATCGTTCCGCGAATATTATGCATTGAAAGTCAACAATCCATATAACTACGGTTTGCCGCGCACAATCCGTTTGGGTATCAAGTTTGACTTCTAATAACAATACGAATGAATAACAGACAAGTTATGAATATGAAAGGGATTGTAAGAATTGGACTGAGCCTTGGGCTTTTCCTGATGGTGTCAGGGAAAGTGAAGGCCGACATCGATCCGGCTTTGAAAAGTGCTACAGCAGGAAATCTTTCCGGCGCTTTACAAAACAGAGCTGCAGGTTGTGCCCCGGCAACGGCATTAACAAAGTTGGAATTTAACAACGTTAGTGCTGTCATTGAAACCGGTGGTAATATGTGGCAGGATCGCGCACAAGGTTTTTCTGCTTATGAGGTACCGAAGGGATCAAAACTTCGCGTATTATTTGCAGGAGCACTTTGGTTGGGTGGTAAAGACTTTAACGATCAGTTAAAAGTTGCTGCGGTTACCTTCCGTCAGGGGAATGACTTTTGGCCTGGACCTCTATTAACAGATGGTACAGCTAATGTTGACGCTGCAACTTGTTTGAAGTACGATAAGTTCTTTATGACTTTGCGTCAGGATATCATCACTTTCGTAGCTTACAACGAATGTGTGCAATCCGGAGCAACGAACTGTGCCGATTTATTTCCTGGCTACAACGTGCCAAGTTCAATTTTAGATTGGCCGGGTAACAACTCAGATCCAGGTTATGATTTTAACCTCGCGCCTTATAAAGACGTTAACAATGACGGATTGTATAACCCAAGCGATGGAGATTATCCTTGGTATGACATCAAAAAAGAGTTGAGCTGTGGTAACGACCGTACTGTAACGCTTTATGGTGACCAAAACTATTGGTGGGTATTCAACGATAAAGGAAACATCCACACTGAAACTGGTGCTGATCCGATTGGTATGGAAATCAGAGCACAGGCATTTGCTTTCTCAACCAATGATGAGGTAAACGACATGACCTTTTATAATTACGAACTTTACAATCGTGGTACACAAACATTGTATGATACATACTTCGGGCAATGGGCAGATGCTGACGTTGGATTTGCTGAAGATGACTTTGTAGGTTGTGATGTTGAACGTGGTTTAGGTTATGCTTACAATGGAGATGCATTTGACGATGCAGGTAATGGACAAACCGGTTATGGAGCAAATCCTCCCGCTGTTGGTATCGACTTTTTCCAGGGACCTTTCCAGGATAATGATGGAATCGACAATCCTTTAACTAGCAACATTACCGATGCAATTGATAGCTTAGGTATCCCTTACAAAGGAATTGGTATTGGATATGGTGATGATGTAATCGACAACGAGCGTTTCGGTATGCGTAAATTCCTTTACTATTTCCGTTCCGACCAAACCACTGTAAATGCACAAAAAGAACCGAATAACGCCAACGATTATTACCGTTACTTATCGGGAATTTGGTTGGATGGTACTCCATTCTATTATGGAGGTACTGCTCACCAATCATCTGCAGGGGCACAAGCAAACGGATTAGTTCGTTGCGACTTTATGTTCCCTGGAGACACTGACCCATTAATGTTTGGTACACTTGGTACTCCAGTTGCTAATCCTACAACATGGACTGAAGCGAATGAAGGAAACACTCCGGCAGACCGTCGTTTTATGCAATCTGCTGGTCCATTTACACTGGTTCCAGGTCAAAAAAATAATATCACCGTAGGTGTTGTTTATGCACGTGCAACGACTGGTAACTCATTTGCATCAGTTCAAAAATTACAATTAGCGGATGATAAAGCACAGGCTTTATTTGACAACTGTTTCAAAATTTTGGATGCACCGGACGCACCGGATATGACCATTCAGGAGTTGGATCGTTCATTGGTAATTTACCTGACGAATCCATCTAACTCAACTAATTATAAGGAGACCTACAAAGAGAAAGATCCATTTATTATTTTACCTTATGTTTTGGATAATGGAGATTCTACTGCTAATCTTACAGATGCTGAGCGAGAAGAATTGTCTTCTTACAGATTTCAGGGATATAAATTATATCAGTTAAAAGACGCAACTGTATCCTCTTCGGATCTTTCAAACACTGATAAGGCACGTCTGGTTGCGCAGTGTGACATTAAGGACGGGGTTGGTCGTTTAGTGAATTTCATAAAAGATGAAGATCTTGGATATGATGTTCCAACCTTAATGGTGGATGGTGAAGATGAGGGAGTGCGCCATTCTTTCTTAATTGAAAAGGATGCATTTACTCAAGCAACCTTAGTAAACCATAAAACCTATTATTTTATGGCAGTTGCTTATGCATATAACAACTATAAAACCTTTGATCCAAATGATGGTACAAAGTTGGACGGGCAAAAGAAAAGATACCTTGAGAGCCGTAAATCAGTAACAGGAGCGATTAAAGCGTATACTGGTATACCTCACATTCCAGTACCTGAAACGGTAGGAACCATTCAACATGCCAACTATGGTGATGGTCCGCAAATCACTCGTATTGAAGGTTCACAAAATGGAACCATGTTCCTTGATATTACTCCTGAAACGGAAGAAATCATTGTTGCAGATTACAAAATGCAGAATCCGGTTTATCAGGCAGGTAAAGGTCCTATCGACGTGAAGGTGGTTGACCCATTAAACGTTAAGCCTGGTAAATTCTATGTTGAATTCCTTCCTGGTGGTGCATTAACTCCTGGTCAGATTAACGTAGGTTTGGATACTAGCTACTGGCAATTAGTTGCTGCTGAAACAATGGAATGGAATGGTCAAACTGTAGCAGCCGGAACCGTATTGTTAACCTCTGATAGAACCATTGAAGTTGGAAATGAACAAATCATTCCTGAATTAGGAATTTCGATCACCATCCAGCAATATAAGTATCCTGAGAATGTTTCTGGTGTTGAATTTAGTGAGCCTATTTTCGGAGATGTTTTCTTTGCTGATTCATCAAAACGCTGGTTAGCCGGTGTGGAAGATGCGGAAGGTAATAACTCGCAAAACTGGATTCGTTGCGGTACACAGCAACAAGATTGCGATGCAACCACTTATCCTGATCCCAACACTGACCCATGTATTTACAACGACTACATTGGTGAGGATGATGAAGAACTTTATGAAAGTATGGCAGGTGGAACCTGGGCGCCTTATCGCTTCTGTGCGGTAGGTAATGCTGAGAACTATCCGCGTGCAACTCCAATTGGTAACTTGTTTGGAAATACCCGTACCATGGTTGAACCAGGCATGTTACCAAACGTAGATATCGTATTCACATCCGATAAATCGAAATGGACCCGTTGTCCGGTACTCGAAATGCAAGAGGATGAAAATCTTGCTCAAGGTGGTGTGAAAAAACAAAAAATGCGTTCGGCTCAATCGGTAGATAAAGACGGTAACCCGGATGGTACCGGAACTACAGGTATGGGTTGGTTCCCCGGTTATGCAATTGACTTAGGTACCGGTGAACGTTTAAATATGGCTTTCGGAGAAGATAGCTGGTTGGCTGTCGACAATGGTCGCGATATGAAGTTTAATCCAACGAGCAAACTTTACTCTAATTTAGGAGATCCGATTTTTGGAGGTAAGCACTTTGTTTACGTATTCACCAATCAGGATCGCGAATTACCTGGTGCTAACCGTATGCCGGCTTATGACGGAGGAACATACATCTACAACATGTTAAGCTCCGGTAACTCTGCAAACGAAATCAGAGTATGGCGTTCATGTACCTGGGTGGGTGCTCCAATGTTGGCTGAAGGATTTACATTCAATGATCCTTCTCAAATTCCGACTACTGCAAAAGTAAAATTGCGTGTGTCTAAGTACTATCAGCGTTATACTACAGATTACTCTGTATATCTCCCTGATACAACTACAGCAAGTAATGGTTGGAGACCCAAATACCTCTTCGATCTTGGAGATCTGGCAACAGAAACTTCAATGACAGAAGCACGTGGTGATTCAATTTTAAAATTGATCAACATCGTACCTAATCCGTACTATGCTTACAATGCTTACGAAACAAGCCGTTTGGATACCCGTGTTAAAATCACCAATCTCCCGGAAGTTGCAACTGTAAAAATTTACAACATCTCTGGTCAGTTAGTGAGAACACTTACCAAAGACTCTCCAATAACTTCGTTGGATTGGGATTTGAAAAATCAGGCAGGTATTCCGATTGCTAGTGGAATCTATCTGGTTCACGTAGAAATTCCGGATGTTGGAGAAGTAGTTCTGAAATGGTTTGGAGCAATGCGTCCACCAGACCTTCAAAGCTTCTAATCCAGAATTATCTAACAAAACGATCGATTGAAGAACATGAAAAATAGAATCATCATATTAGCAGTTATGGCCGGGCTCAGCTCGGTCAATACTGCAAATGCAGGTAACGAAGACCGTGTTGGTAGTGCCGGTGCAACTGAGCTGTTGTTGAATCCGTGGGCAAGAAGTTCTGCCTGGGGATCTGCAGGGGTTTCCAGTGTTACAGGAATTGAAGCAACATTCATGAACGTAGCTGGTTTGGCTTTGACCAAAAAGACGGAAATAAATTTCGTTTACAACAACTGGCTTTCCGGTTCAGGCACCTCTATCAACCATGCAGGTTTAGCCCAACGTGTTGGTGAAACAAGTGTTATCGGATTAACCTTTAACTCCATTAATTTCGGAGATATTCCTATCACTACAGTGAACCTTCCTGAAGGTGGTATTGGTACCTATAGTCCAAAGTATTTCCACATCGGATTTTCCTATGCGAAAGAGTTCTCAAATAGTATTTCCGGTGGATTTACCGTTAAGGCCATTTCTGAGGCTATTGCTAACATCAAAGGTACCGGTGTATGTTTCGATGCAGGTATCCGTTATGTAACTGGTGAGAAGGATCAGGTTAAATTTGGTATTACCTTGAAAAATGTTGGTCCCCAAATGAAATATTCGGGCGACGGATTTTCTCAGTTGACTACCTTGTCTTCAGGTTTACAAATGACCACCGAGCAACGCGCTGCACGTTTTGAAATTCCTTCACAGGTTAATATCGGTGCATCGTATGATTTCCTTTTCGGAGAAGATCAAAAGCTGATCCTGGCCGGTGCATTTACTTCCAACTCGTTCTCGAAAGACAATTGGAGAGTTGGTTTGGATTACAACTACAAAATGAAAAAAGCATCCTTTAGCGCCCGCGCCGGGTATGTTTATGAAAAAGGAATCTTCAGCAAAGATTTAGGGGTTCGTTCTACTGTATTTACCGGTCCAAGCGCTGGTATTTCGGTTGACTGGATCACGGGTGAAAAAGGAAATCATATCGGTTTCGACTATGGTTACCGCACCTCAAATCCATTTGGAGGAACACACAGTATCGGAATCCGTATTGAAGTGAACTAATAAAATTTTTATATTTGCTAAGTAGAATCCCCAATAACCTTGGGGATTCTCTTTTTTAATACCTGTTCAATACCACAGATTATGGCACAGATTACTTATTTGACGAAAGAAGGTTTACAGAAACTGAAGGACGAATTAAAAGAACTAAAAACAGTTGAACGTCCGAAAATTTCCGCGCAGATTGCAGAAGCCCGCGACAAAGGAGATTTATCTGAAAATGCAGAATATGATGCAGCGAAAGAAGCACAAGGTCTTTTGGAAATGAAAATTGCCAAGATGGAAGAACTGGTTGCCAATTCGCGCTTAATCGATGAATCGCAAGTGGATACTTCCCGTGTGTTCATTTTATCGAAAGTGAAAATTAAAAATGTAGCTAACGGTGCTACTTTTGCCTATACACTTGTTGCGGAAAATGAAGCCAATCTGAAAGAAGGAAAAATTTCGGTGGATTCACCAATTGGAAAAGGATTAATGGGGCATGAAGTAGGTGATACCGCAGAGGTAAAAACACCTGCCGGTGTGATGAAATTCGAAATCCTGGAAATTTCGCGTTAATGGCCAGTATTTTTTCAAAGATTATTTCAGGAGAAATTCCATCGTATAAAATTGCAGAGAATGATAAGTTCGTTGCTTTTTTAGATGTGTTTCCATTGGTGAAAGGACATGTATTGGTTGTTCCCAAAAAAGAAACGGATTATATTTTTGATTTATCCGACGAAGAACTTTCTGAAATTTTAGGCTTTGCAAAAGGTGTTGCCCATAAAATGAAAAAGGCCATACCCTGCAAACGAATTGGAGTATCTGTAATTGGATTGGAAGTTCCGCATGCACATGTTCACCTGGTGCCTATGAATACGGCCGACGATCTGAATTTTACAAGGCCAAAACTTCAGCTCCCGAAGGAAGAATTAGAAGAAATTGCTGATAAGATTAGAAAAGCCTGAATTGTTTCAGGCTTTTTTTCTGTCGGGATTCTGCGAAATAAACGAAGCCCAGCCCGAATAATTTTTTCCGCTCCCCGAAGAAGAATTGCGCTGAAAATAGTGACAAACCGCTACCGCCAATGCATCGGTTGCATCGAGGTATTTCGGTGTTTCTTTAATTTTTAAAAGGTGACTCAACATCGCAGCAACTTGCTCTTTAGATGCACTTCCTTTACCGGTAATGGATTGTTTGATTTTGCTTGGGGAATATTCTATAACCGGAATATTCCGGTGCAACGCAGCTGCAAAAGCTACGCCTTGTGCGCGACCCAATTTTAACATCGATTGAATATTCTTTCCGAAAAAAGGAGCTTCAATGGCCATTTCATCGGGATGATGCAAATCGATAACCCGTAGTGTTTCTTCCAGAATTTTTTTGAGTTTGTCTTGTTGTGTTTCTAATTTTTTTAAATCGAAAACACCCATGTCCACCAATTCCATTTTTTTTTCTTTCACCAATAAAACACCATAGCCCATAATATTGGTTCCGGGGTCAATTCCCAGAATTAGGCGCTCAGGACTTAAAGCTGTATTTTTGGT
>JAIBBF010000055.1 GCA_019694795.1 Flavobacteriales bacterium
GAAATCCGTTTACCATTCATATTCTTTGATCCATAATAATACAACTTCTCTTTGGGGAAATTTTCATTGTAGTAACCACGAATCTGTTCAATATTTTCCAACTCCGGCGCTATAAATTCTTCACCATTTGCATCGAGTAAACCCATTAGATATTGACCCGGACCTGATTTATCTATGGACACATTTTTACAACTATAAAAAGCAATGGAATCAATTCCCATTAACAAGGAAGAATGATAAATCTGATCATACGATTTAGAACGTGATATTCCGGATGACTGATAGAGATGGTATTTTTTATTTTCATTTAATGCATATGAACCATTTGCAAAAATCACTACATCTTCATAATTGCAATCCACAATTAATTTTTTCCTTTTAACATCATAAATCCCAAACAGAATTTTCATTCTACCACTTGTCGATTTCAACTGACCAACCACTATTCGATCTCCGGCCGCATGTCTTATTTCATAAAATTGCTCTTCTGCAAGCTGTTTACCATTTAAATCAATAATCCCCTTTAAAGCTACTTGATTTTTTAATTTAGATTTTTTATCTGAGATCGATAAATAATTTCTAGAATTTGAAATGTTAGATATACTCTTCCCTTTCCATTCACTGATTTTTCCATTGGCAAAAAGCAGGGCATCGCCCTGATCTCTTTCGAGAATGATATAATCACTATCCATTTTATAACGAACATCAAGGGCCGAAAAAAATTTCCCACCGTAAGTACTTACTTCTAACGATTCATCACCCACGTGGCGGACCATAAAATTTCCGGTGGAATAATATTCTGTTGTGAATTGATTGAGGTGAATAAATTTCTTCCCGTTGATATGATACAAATCACAGGAACCATCTTCATCCATCGCGTAGAAAAGTTTTTGGGAGAAGAGTCCACACTCAAAATAATTGCATGGAACCACTTCGCGAAATGTAGAATCGGTTAATCCCATTTTCCATTTATTCCCAACCTGCTTTTTTACCCGGTAATAATGTTCGGCATATAAAGTTGG
This sequence comes from Flavobacteriales bacterium, assembly GCA_019694795.1. NCBI lineage: Bacteria > Pseudomonadati > Bacteroidota > Flavobacteriia > Flavobacteriales > Flavobacteriales bacterium. The sequence goes on from JAIBBF010000055.1 coordinate 1,023, forward strand.
AGCGTAATCATAATGAAAGGGCAGCAAAACATTCCCTTTAAAATCACAAATCCCCACTTTATCATCCGAATTGCAGATCACCAATTTATCTTTTTGTTTACCGATAGTAAAAACCCATTTTACCACATGCACAGGAAATTCCTTTCCATCGGGAAAATAAAGTCGATTCACCGATCCGTATCCGTAAATCAAACCTCCGTCTAATTCTTCAACATTTAGAAAGGTGGCATTACAGAGATCTTTACCCTGACGATTAATTACGGTCCAGCTTTTATCGTTGCGCAAAAAAATAGCATTCCCCTTGGCTGGTTTCATTTCATCAAAACGATCAGGAAGAATCAAACCACGGTCGCGGTCGTATAATTTCCATTTACCGTCTTTTAAAAGAAACGGAACCAGGTCCATCCCCGATCCGGCAATGGTGGAAAAACAAAGAATAAGCAGAAATAGAGATCGCATATTCTAATCTAAGGATAAATCGTTAAAAGGTTACCGGTTAACAATACAATCCTGTAATAAACTTAAAGCAGCAAAAAGTTCAATAAAGTGAAATAAATATTACCGCACACGGTTTTTTTCATCATCAGCACCGGTTTCACGTCTCATTCGGCCAGTTTGACCTTTTCCGAATTTATAACTGAAGCTTACATTTACTACCCGGGTGTCGCGTAATGCGCCCCACTTTTCAACTACCGAACCAAATTCTGTTAAACCACGAGGCCATGCTTTCCAGAAAACATCACTGCAATTAAGCGTTAGATTCCCTTTTTTCTTTAATACAGGAGCTTGAATTCCAACCGTAAAATTCCAAGTGGTATACATGGTAGTTACAGCATACAAATTTTTATGATTGTAATTAATGCTACATTCTAAATTCCATCCATCTGCCAATCGGAAATTCTGACTAGAAGAAAAGTAAAAAGCCGGACGACCCTGATTAAAGGTAAATTGATTTACATCCCCGGCGTATCGAGAATAGTTCGTTAATAAATTAGTGTTTGTCCTCCACCATTTCGTAATACGATTGCTGTAAGTTAGATTTAAACTATAGTAATGATTCTGATCAATATTTACCACCGTTTGGTTGGTTGTTTGGGTAGCTGCATCCTGAATAAGTACTTCCAGAATATTATCTGTAGTTAAATTATAGCTTAAACTGGCAAAAAAGGAATTGTTGTAGGAATAACTTAATTCGCCCAGGTAGGTAAACTGGGGCAAGAGATAAGGATTACCTTCACTGTAGGTATTGGCATCTATCCATTGCCGCATAGGATTCATTGATTGATAATTGGGTCGGTCGATTCTCCGTCCGAAATTGATATTCCAGGAATGCTTTTCCGAGGCTTCATAATTCAAATAAAAGGTTGGAAAAATCTGAGCATAATTCCGTTCAAATTCTTTTCCATTTAAAATTTGTTTCCCCTGGGCAATGGTTTGCTCCGCTCGCAGTCCTGCCTGGATGGACCACTTTTTAATTTTAGCTCTAAAATTCACATAGGCAGCATTTATGTTTTCAGTGTATAAAAAATGACTACTTCTTAAACTGTCTAATTGTTGATCTGTGCCGTTTACATGATAATACTGCATATCCTGGTCCGATTTCACTAAACTGCTTTTAAATCCGGCTTCAAATGTTTTTTCTTTGGGAAGTGGTTTTGTGTAATCCAATTTCCCAGAGAATAAATTCAAATTCCCTAACTGATTCATGGTTATTGTGGATGTATCCTGGATGGAATTGATATAGTCAGAATAGATGGTCGACATATCCACTTTAGCATTCGTAAAATAATTACCATAATCAAAATTTAGTGAAATATTTTGCCCTAATGTATCAAGCTGATGATCCAATCTCAGATTTGCTTCAACATCTCCAAAAATCTCATCCGTTGAACTATAAAAACCATAATTTCCTAAATAAATATTCGAACCATCGCGCACTAAAGAACTACTTATGGTTTTACTTGAAAATGGATTACTAATCCCGGAAATCAGGGTTGAAATAGTGGTACGATCAGAAATTTTATAATCAATTCCAATTCGGGGCACATGCATTTGTACCGGAAAACTAAGGTAATTATCATTATTAAAAATTCGTGTAAGGGTATCGCCTGAATAAAACCGCCGGTCAATCTCCAAATGATTAAATCCTTTTCTGTAATTATAGCTATAACTCAAATATACACTCCAATTATTTTTACTGTAATTAAATGAAAAGCCACTACTAGCTTTTGCATACCGGCCCTGACCATACGACATGTTGATACTGCCATTGTAACCTTGTGCCTTGTTACGTTTAGAAATCATGTGAATAATACCTGCATTACCTGCTGCATCGTATTTTGCAGGAGGATTTGCAATTAACTCAATTTTCTGAACGGAAGATGCAGGCATGGAACGAAGAAAATTAGCCAGATCCTGACCTGCTAAAGGAGTCGGCTTACCATCAATCATAAAAATGATTCCCTGTTTACCCCTCATAAAAATTCTTCCATCCTGATCTATGGTAATACCAGGTAATTTTTCAAGCAGATCCAAAACTGAATTCGATTTTAAAATGGCGCTATTTTCAACATTAACTACTACCTTATCTGCTTCCCTTTCTATAAATGGACGTTCTGCTACAACATCTACTGTTTGTAATGAAGAAGAAGATTCCGTTAATGAAATTATTCCCAGATTAATGTCTTCCGGAAATTTCACTTCGATCTCAGCGCTGGTGTAATCTGAATACCCAACAAATCGAACACGAATAAAATATTTACCGGCAGATATATTTTCAAAAATAAATTCTCCATTTTCATTACTTACTTCTCCTTTATAAAACAAGGAATCACCGGAAGTAAACAACAATACATTAGCGAAGGAAATCGGACTATGATCAGAAGCAACAATAGTTCCAAAAAGTTTCAATGGTTGCGCTAAACCTGAAATTGAAACACAAAGAAATACCAGTACATGTAAAATAACTTTCATGCGCTCAAATTTTAAGACAGTACAATTCCCTTCGGAAAAACCGTCAGATTAGACCAATAAATAAGATATGAACCGACGAATTTATTCGTCGTAATTTGGATCTCTCTAAATACTATTTACTACAATTCTCTGCAATATTTCTCAAAACATTTTCGGCAACATCCAGGTCATTTTTTTCTACTCCTTTTAATGCCACCCTTCTATTTCGAAGAACTACAGTTTGAATCTCACTCAACAAGCTCAAGCCCTTTTGAGTAATAATTAATTTATATCTCCTCCGGCTTTCATCATGCGACTTGCGTTGCAGGTATTTATCTTTTACCAGAATTTCAATGATTCGGGTAACCGATGCTTTATCTTTTAAAACCTTTTCCGCCAGCTCACTCTGAGTTACCTCCGGATCCTCATGCAACACCTTTAACACCAACCACTGATCAATAGTGATGCTAAAACCAGCTTCTTTTAATTGCTGCGTTGCATACTGCCTGTAATTCCTTATCGCCTTATCGAGGTGATAAAAGAAAATGGTATTCAGTTTCTCCATGACAAATATATGTTATAATATCAATTGTTGACATATCAACAATAGTAAAAATAGTTAAATTTATTTAAACGGAAGCAAGAAACCATAAACGGTAGGGATATTCCTTTCTTTGGCAACAATAAATGCTTGTTAGGCCTGGAATTGTTCTAATTCAGGATTTTCAACTCACTCAAAACGCGGCGTACAATCGTTTTCCGTACCTCCGGTTTACTCGGATCCAATTCAATGTTTAAAGCGAAATAGTAGTAATCCGACTTTTCATCTTTCGATTTCAATTTTGGACGTTCAACATAGCCCACATACCATCCGATATTTTTTCCATCTTGTTCGGCCCAACCTGTTTTTGATCTTAAAATGTAGGTATCAGATTTCTCCTCGATCATGATTTTGCGCACGATGGCTTGATTCTCTTTTTTAAAAGGTAATAGATCTGCTTGCAACTTTTTCAATAAATCAACCTGTTCTTTTGCGTTAATACGAAGCTTTCCTTTTAACCAGAAATCATCCAGACCTCCATCAATGTTTTTATTCCCATATCCGGCTTGCTTCACGTATTCATCCATTTTTTTAAAACCGATTTTACGAGCTAATTGCTGATAATACCAAACAGTGGAATTTTTAAAGGCCTCTTCCATATTCTGATCCTGATTCCAGGAAGCAACTCCACGATCGAAACCATCCCATTTAAACGTCACCTTCTCATTTTTTACCACTCCTGTTTCAAGGGCGATGAGTGAGTTCATAATTTTAAATGTTGAGGCTGGTAAAAAACGTTCAATCATACGCTGACGATTAAACACCTGGTATTTCCCTTTTTGCTGATCGTAAATCACCAGGGTACCCACGTTCACATTCTGCGATTTGAAATGTTCCGACCAATCCGGACGTTCCTTCATTCGAAGAGTGTCCCACACCAGAGAATAATTACCCGAACGTAAGGTATCTTGTGCATGCAGAATTCCGGATGCCACTACAAACAATAACACGATAATCTTTTTTATCATAATCCGAAATTCTGTTTCACTTATCGATTTTAGAATAATCCCATTTGTTCACCATTGGTCCCGCCTTTAGAATCAAATTCCAAAGTATCGGTGCGTTCCTCTAATAAGCGTGCTTCATTTTCACGTTCTTCTTTTGGAATATCGTCTGGTTTAGGTTCAAGAATGGTGACCTGTTTAATTTTATATTCCGTCAATTTGTTACCCACCGCTTTTTCATTACGGATTTCAACAAATTTTGCGAGGTCAATGACTTCCGGTTTCTTACTTGTACTTCTTCCGTCGTATTCCACTTTAATCCGCGGAACCCATTGCGTAGAAACCATTTCAATGCGTGATCCGTCGCTAATGGAAATGACATGGTTTTTACGATCACCATCCTCCAGCATAAAGCGTTTCACGAAATAGGCATCTTTTTCTCCATCATAATAAATAATGGTGACCGGACGCTTCATATTCAGCTTTTCAATCATGATCATGTCATCATCGAAATGCAGATCGAGTGAATGTCCGCTAATGCGATAATAACCGGATTGTGTCACCGAAAAGATTTTATCATCGTTTTTAAATCTACCCAATAACTCTCCTCTGCCTGAAATATTCAAACGCATAGTGATATCGTCGAACCAAATCTGCTGTGCCTGCAAGGTTGATCCTCCGATTTCTTTTTGCACGATTTTATTTACGGTGTATTTCGTAATGAGATTACCCTGACTCTGCATGTTTTTCACTGCAAGCCCAGCCATTTCATAATCGAAATGCAATCGTTTTAAATTCGGACGAGCACGCAAATGCACGGTAATAATTTCTGCTTCACCATTCGGATGTTCGGTGAAATACAAAACTTTCGATTCCGGATTACCACGGGTTAAAATATATTCTTTATCACGGGTGATGGCAGTAACTGCAAATCGTTTGGCAAATACAGCTCCTGCTTTACCATCGCGATAGATCATGTGGTAAATACGGTTCTTGTCGCCCTTTTTCCAAACGGCAATATGAATGATTCCCTTACCTACAAATTTCTTATCCGTGATTTTTGAAATAACCATGCGTCCGTCTTCCCTGAAAACGATAATATCATCGATATCGGAACAATCGCAAATAAATTCATCTTTCTTCAACGAAGTACCAATAAATCCTTCCGTGCGGTTGGCGTATAACTTGGTATTGGTTGCAACGACTTTAACGGCTTCAATGGTATCGAATATTCTTGCTTCGGTTTTACGTTCTTTACCGGCGCCGTATTTTTTCTTCAGGTTTTTGAAATAATCAATGGTATAATTCACCACATGTTTAAAGTTGTGGCGAACAATCTGAATTTCTTCTTCGAGCGATTCGATGTAATGATCCGCTTTATCGCTGTCGAACTTAGAAATCCGTTTGATTTTTATTTCTGTCAGTTTAACCAGATCATCATGTACCACGGGACGTTTTAAATGCGTGGTATGCGGTTTTAATCCTTTATCAATCGCTTTTAAAACGCCTTCCCAGGTTTCTTCGTTTTCAATTTTGCGGTAAATACGGTTTTCAATGAAGATTTTTTCCAGCGAAGCAAAATGCCACATGCTTTCTAATTCATTGAGTCGAATCTGCAATTCAAGCTTATGCAGCTCAACCGTATTCAGCACCGAAATTTTTAAAATTTCAGATACACCTAAAAAGCGTGGTTTGTCATTTTCAATAACCGCAGCATTCGGAGCAAGAGAAACTTCACAATCGGTAAATGCATACAAGGCATCAATCGTTTTGTCGGGCGATGCTTCGGGATGAAGATGGATAACGATCTCTACTTTGTCGGCCGTATTATCTTCAATCTTCTTAATCTTAATTTTTCCCTTTTCATTGGCTTTAATCACCGAATCAATCAGTGATGAAGTAGTTGTTCCAAATGGAAGTTCATCTACGATCAGTTGTTTTCCGGATGCCTGACGGATTTTTGCACGGCAACGTACACGACCTCCTCTTAATCCATCGTTATAATTCGTAAAATCTGCCATTCCTCCCGTTGGGAAATCAGGGAAAATCTCCACTTTTTTTCCTTTCAGAATATCAATGGCTGCATCAATCAGTTCATTGAAATTATGCGGTAAAATTTTGCAGGCCATCCCCACAGCAATACCTTCCGCTCCTTGTGCCAACAGCAATGGGAACTTAACCGGTAAATGAATAGGTTCCTTATTTCTTCCATCATAAGAAGCCTGCCATTGGGTGGTTTTGGGGTTAAAGACAACGTCAAGGGCAAATTTCGATAAACGCGCTTCAATGTAACGTGGTGCCGCTGCGCTGTCGCCGGTTAAAATATTACCCCAGTTTCCTTGTGTATCGATAAGTAAATCACGCTGACCAATCTGAACCAGTGCATCACCAATGGAAGCATCACCATGCGGGTGATATTTCATGGTGTGACCAATCAGATTCGCCACTTTGTTATAGCGACCATCTTCCAGCTCGCGCATGGAATGTAAAATCCGTCGCTGAACCGGTTTTAATCCGTCCAATACAGCCGGAACCGCGCGTTCAAGAATTACATAAGAAGCGTAATCCAAAAACCAATCCTGATACATGCCACCCAGAATGGTGGTTTTGTTCGGATCGGAATGATCGCCTTCGCCATTATTAAATAATCCGCTTTCGTCCATTTCTTCGTTCGTGATCATGCTTCTGTTTCTTCAGTTGGTACTTCTTGTTCTTCCTCCGTTTCAACCACATCTTTTTCCACACGGAGATTTTCAATGATAAATTCCTGACGTTCCATGGTGTTTTTACCCATGTAATAATCCAACAAATGCTGTATGGATTCTTTACCCACTACAACAGGTTCAATTCGCATATCCGGCCCAATGAACATTCTGAATTCATCCGGAGAAATTTCACCCAATCCTTTGAATCGGGTAATCTCAGGATTCCTTCCTAATTTTTTCATTGCTTTTTGCTTTTCCTCTTCACTGTAACAATAGATGGTTTCCTTTTTGTTACGGACACGGAACAACGGTGTCTGCAAAATATAGACGTGACCATTTTTTACTAAATCGGGGAAAAACTGAAGGAAAAAGGTCAGCAACAACAAACGAATATGCATACCATCCACATCGGCATCGGTTGAGATCACAATGTTGTTGTATCTCAAATTTTCCATTTCATCCTCAATATCGAGTGCTGCCTGAATCAGATTGAATTCTTCATTCTCGTAAACGATTTTCTTGGTGAGTCCATAGGTGTTTAACGGTTTCCCCTTTAAAGAAAACACAGCTTGCGTAGAAACATCGCGCACCTTGGTGATGGATCCACTTGCCGAATCTCCCTCACAAATGAACAAGGTGGTATCAAGGCGACGCGGATCCTTGTTGTCGGTAAGATGAACACGGCAATCGCGCAGTTTTTTATTGTGTAGTGAAGATTTTTTTGCACGTTCACGCGCCAGTTTGCGAATACCGCTCAACTCTTTCCGCTCGCGTTCCGCAGCAAGAATTTTTCGTTGAATGGCATCTGCAACTTCCGGATGTTTGTGCAAATAATTATCGAGATGCTCCTTAAGAAAATCGGCCACAAACGAGCGCATGGATTTTCCTCCCGGCTCAATTTCGGTACTACCGAGTTTTGTTTTTGTCTGCGATTCAAATACCGGTTCAATGACTTTCACCGCAACAGCAGCGCAAATGGATTGACGTACATCCACGGCTTCGTATTCTTTTCTGAAGAATTCACGAATTACCTTTACCACCGCTTCACGAAAAGCAGCCTGATGTGTTCCACCCTGAGTAGTGTGTTGTCCGTTTACAAAGCTGTAATATTCTTCTCCATAAGAGGAAGTATGCGTCATAGCCACCTCAATATCATCACCACGCAGGTGAATAATATCATAAAGCGGTTCTTCCGTCATGTTTTCCTTCAGGAGATCCAATAAACCGTTTTCAGAATAATATTCCTGTCCGTTAAAACTGATGGTTAAACCCGGATTCAGGTAACAGTAGTTCCAGAGCATTTTGGAAATGAATCCCTCTCTGAAATGGAAATTTTTAAAAATGCTTGTATCGGGGACAAATGTGACAGATGTACCGTTTGCCTCTGATGATTTTTCAAGTTTTGATTCTTTAATCAGATTTCCTGCCTTAAAGGTTGCCTTTTTAACCTGACCTTCACGAAAGGATTCAATGTAGAACGATTCGGATAATGCATTCACGGCCTTTGTACCGACCCCGTTTAATCCGACTGATTTCTTAAATGCTTTAGTATCGTATTTAGCACCGGTGTTCATTTTCGATACGGCATCCACCATTTTACCCAGCGGAATTCCGCGACCGTAGTCCCTGATATTCACCTCCCGCTCGTTAATACGGATATCCACCCGCTTTCCAAAGCCCATCACAAATTCATCGATACAGTTATCCATGATCTCTTTCAGGAGAATGTAAATACCATCATCCGGCGTAGAACCATCTCCTAATTTCCCAATATACATACCCGGACGTAACCGAATATGATCCTTCCAATCCAACGATCGAATGTTGTCTTCCGTGTAATTACTTTGTTGAGCCATAGCTAAAAATGTGAAGGCGTAAAAATACACAATGAAAAACCCTTAGAACAGGTGAAAAAAATTGAACTTTTCAACAATAGCCCATTGTTTTCAACGCAAAAAATCATTGGTGTTCAGTCTTTTTTTCAATCTTTTTCGATTCAGGTGCTCAGATATCAACCTTTTTCTATCTTTGCGCGGGGCAAGTCTTGCACGACCAGCTCCCTCCCCAATTCCCCAGGCCGGGAACGGAGCAAGGACGGGAGGTTGTAGCGGTGCGATGCAATCAGCTTGCCCTACTTTTTTTCCCCCACTTACATTTCATTATCAGGAAGCAACGGGAAATTAACAACCTGTTCAATTCTTCTTTTGCCAAATATCCGCGGGAGGTCTATTTTTGAGCAAAATAAATCCCCTATGAAATTTTTTATCGACACAGCAAATCTTGATCAAATTCGCGAAGCCAACGACCTCGGTGTACTGGATGGCGTAACTACCAACCCCTCTCTGATGGCCAAAGAAGGCATCTCCGGAGATGAAAAAGTTCTGAAACACTATGTCGATATCTGCAACATCGTGGACGGAGATGTGAGTGCCGAAGTAATTTCTACCGATTATGAAGGAATGATTCGTGAAGGCGAAAAATTGGCTGCTTTGCATAAAAACATCGTAGTAAAAGTTCCGATGATTAAGGATGGTGTTAAAGCCATTAAATCTTTCACCAAAAAAGGAATCAGAACCAATTGTACATTGGTGTTTTCTGCCGGACAAGCACTTCTCGCTGCAAAAGCAGGTGCTACCTATGTTTCTCCTTTCATTGGTCGACTCGATGATATTTCTACAGATGGACTTGCTTTGATTGAAGAAATCAGAACCATTTACGATAACTACGGTTACGACACTGAAATTTTAGCAGCATCTGTTCGTCACCCCATGCACATTATCGACTGCGCAAAAATTGGTGCTGATGTTGCAACTTGTCCATTAAGTGCAATTATGGCTTTACTGAAGCATCCGCTTACAGATAACGGACTCGCACAATTTTTGGCTGATCACGCGAAAGCTGCAGCAAAATAAATTGAGCTCATCGTATATCGAAAGGCTGGAATTTTTTTCCGGCCTTTTTTTTTTAGAAACCGATCCCCATTCCCACACTTAGGCCTTGACCCCAACCATAATGCCTTTGCGTTCGCAATTCATAACGTCCGCTTAATCTGAAATTACCAAATGAAAAAGTAATGGCAGATCCTAATGAGGCAGCATAGACCAGATCCGTCTCCCCATTGATTTTATTTTTTGTAAAATCCATCCCAATAAAATTCACATAGGGAGAAAAGGTCATCCAATCTGTTGGTCGCCAATGAAAGCTTACACCATCGGGAATGATGGTAATTAATGCACCGAGGACCAATCCCATTTTCCCGAAAGTGCAGAATGGGCAATTTTCAGTGGAATCCGGATTATTTGTTCCGCTATTCACATTGGAACTTGAATCTTTTTCCGTGGCCAAACAGGATAGCGTACTGATAAGTCCAAATGCAAAAATCGGAGGACCCGCTACTGCTCCAACAGGTGTATGAATGGACCGGAATTGATCACTTCGTTTAGCATATGAAAAATCGTAATTGAAACTGATATTTTCATTGGCATAAACAGATAAAACTGCACTTGCGCCTTTGTAGGACAGCGTGTCTTCCCAACGCCCTTGATCGTAATACACATCAACTGTAGCAATGGTCGAAAAATCTTGCAAAGAAGCCATTCCATGAAAATGGAAAATGAACCCCATCAGGATGACACCGATTATTTTCATACATTTTAGTTGAGTAAAATAGTGGCATAGGCAGGATTGAAGAATTAACGAACGCCAAAAGAAATTATTGTATTGAGGCGAATAGGAGCACCATTTATACTTATCAATTATTCAGGTAGATATATAATAAAAAGGGATCATAACACTTATCAATACTCCAATATGGATATTCTTTTTAACCGAGGCTTCTACCTGTTTTCATTTTGTTTTATCTTGTATTATGCTTTTAGAAATTCACCCGGATAATCCTGATGAGAAAAAAATCAGAAAAGTGGTTGACTTGTTAAACGAGGGGGCGGTGATTATTTATCCGACGGATGGAGTATATGCCATTGGTTGCTCATTGCTGAAATCGAAAGCAATCGATCGTGTGGCTAAGATCAAAGGCCTGAAAACCGAGAAAGCAAATTTCTCCATTGTATGTCACGATTTAAGTCACCTTTCGGAATACGCCAGAGTTGATACTCCCATTTATAAAATCATGAAAAAAGCACTTCCGGGTCCATACACCTTTATCCTGGAAGCGAGTAATAAAATTCCAAAATTCTTCAACAACAATAAACGTTCAGTAGGAATTCGCGTTCCCAACAATGCTATTGTGCGAATGATTGTAAAAGAACTGGGGCATCCCATTATTTCCACCTCAGTGCACGATGATGATGAAGTAATAGAATACACCACCGATCCTGAATTGATTCATGAAAAATATGATAAAGCGGTTGATTTGGTTATTGCGGGAGGTTACGGCAAGAATGAAGCATCAACCATTATCGATTGTACCGATGGATATCCGGAAGTGATAAGAGAAGGAATTGGTCCCACCGAAGATTTGTTTTGATATGAGGATTTTGATTGTTGATTGTGGAAGTTCCAAGGTGCCGGATATCGTTGCTATCCTTCGGAAATTGAATGTAGAATGTACATCCATTAAATGGAATGAATTAAAAGGTGATGAACTGCATTACAATGGAGTAATCATTAGTGGAGCACCTGTTTTACTCACCAATACTTCAGCAGATCCTTACATTGAAAAAATAAAACCTTTGATTAAAATTTCAGTTCCTGTATTGGGAATTTGTTTTGGTCACCAGATTTTAGGAATTATAAATGGAGCCTACATTGCAAAATGCAGTGAAGATCGCGCGTGGCAGGAAATTACGATCATTCATCCTTACGGATTATTTGCAGGTTTTAACAATTGGGTGATGATGCGCGAAGACCATACAGAATGCATCGATTTACCACATGGATTTCGAAGAGATGCCGGATCTGAAATTTGCGCGAATGAGGCGATGCACCATGAAAAATATCCATGGTATGGTGTGCAATTTCATCCTGAATCTTCGGGAGAAATGGGCGAAAAATTATTTAATAACTTTCTGACGATTTGTAAATCATGGTCCTGAATTATATCTGGATTGCCTTTTTCCTCGTTGCATTTATTGTAGCCTGTGTTCGGTTTGTGCTGGAGGATAATTTTTCCATTTTCGGCGAAATGGTAGATGGCGCATTAAAGATGGCGGAGTTCTCGGTGATGGATATTGCTCTTCCCCTTGCAGGTATCATGATTTTCTGGATGGGCATGATGAAAGTGGCAGAAAATTCCGGATTGGTCAATGTATTTGCCCAGGGAATGTGGCCCATTTTTAAACATATTTTCCCTGAAATTCCGAAAGGACACCCCGCTTCTGGATCCATCATGATGAATTTCTCCGCAAATTTTTTGGGTCTCGATAATGCCGCAACACCTCTTGGAATTAAAGCGATGAAGGAATTACAAGTGTTAAATCCGAGTAAAGACACTGCCAGTAATTCGCAAATCATGTTTCTGGTGCTGAACACCTCCGGGTTAACATTAATCCCTTCATCCATTATTGCTTTAAGAGCTGCCAATCATTCAGCCTACCCTACCGATATTTTTATTCCCATTCTTCTGGCTACCACCATTGCAACAATGGTTGCACTCACTGCCGTTTCGCTCTACCAACGCATCAATTTATTAAAACTCCAGTTTATTTTACCTGTGATTGCGCTGCTCTCTATCATGGCTTCCATTGTAGCTTTAATCATTCACTTCAGTGCCGTAAATGCAAGTGATATTGCAGAATATAAAATCCTGCATCCCGATTTTAAGGGCGATATCAATGCTGCCGTATCTTCTTACAAAATGGGTAAATACTCATCCTTTGCAGGAGCATTTATCATCTTGGGTATGCTCGTTTCATTTATTGGTTATGGAGCTTACAAAAAAATAAATGTGTACGATAGTTTTATTGAAGGCGCTAAAGATGGTTTTGGAACCGTAATACAAATCATTCCTTACCTGGTGGCGATGTTGGTAGCGATTTCAGTGTTCCGGACTTCCGGTGCAATGGATTACATCATTGATGGCATTCGTTACCTGGCCAATTCCATTTTCTCAAGAACCGAATTCGTCGACGCCCTCCCAACTGCGATGATGCGTCCCCTTAGTGGAGGAGGATCTCGTGCATTAATGATTGAAAGCTGGAATCATTTTAAGATTGACAGTTTACAAGGACACATGACTTCGGTAATTCAAGGCAGCACCGAAACTACATTTTACACGATAGCAGTGTATTACGGTGCCGTGGGAATTCGAAATGTAAGGCATACCATTCATTGTGGATTAATTGCTGATTTCGCAGGTGTAACAGCGGCTATCATTTTATCTTATCTCTTTTTTGCAAACTGATTATTCTCATTTCATTTTTGATTTTTTATTCCGAAATTGAGGGTATAAAATCATTACTATGAAAAAATTATTACTCAGCAGCATTTTTATTTCCTGTTGGATTTTTGGATTATCTCAAAACGGACAAATCGAAAACGGTAGTTTTGAAAACTGGACCAACACCATCATTTTCGAAAATCCGGATATGTGGATGACCTCAAATGGATCGGGTCCGGCTTTTTACGGCGTAAGCAAATCAACCGACGCACAACAAGGATCTTATTCATGCAAACTCGAATCGGAAATTAGCGGAACCGATACCATCATCAGTTATTCATTTTTAGGTCATGTGGGACAAGCTGGTCCCGATGGAGGAATCCCCTACACTTCCACCTTCGATCAGATTTTTGGATTTTATAAATCATCCATGGCAATGAATGATTCTGCAATGGTATTATTAATTCGCTGGAACTCCGGAATACCTTCATATTATGTTTTTCTGATTGGCGGAACAACATCATCATGGACACCCTTTAGTTTTAATCTCCCTGCCGGAACACAAGATTCATTGTTTATTGGTCTAGCTTCCGGTAATCCTTTTGCACAACAATACACCAATACCAATTCCTCTGTTTTATTTGATAACAT
>JAIBBF010000056.1 GCA_019694795.1 Flavobacteriales bacterium
CCTTATTTTACATCCGGTTCCCTCCATCGCTGCCGTGCCGCACGAAAACAACTGGTGGAGAAAAATGCTTCCCCGTTTATTGCTGTTTATTTTTAAACGACGCAATGCATTACTGATTAGTTCAGGCTTGCTCATTCTGCTTTCGTTCATCGGGATTTCTCAAATGCGTATCAATAATTTTCTGCTGGAAGATTTAAAGGAGGGTAATGAACTCAAGCAGCATTTCCGTTTTTTCGAAACAGAATTCTCGGGTGTTCGTCCCTTCGAATTAGCCTTGCAGAAAAACACCGGATCCGATTCGCTACCGATTACCATTGGCGAATTGCAGCAAATCGAAAAAATTGAAAATTATTTGCATCAGGAATATGGAGCAGGCTTTTTATTCTCGCCGCTCAGCATTGTAAAAACGGTAAACCGTTCCCTGCACGGTGGCGATTTTAGTGCTTATGCCATCCCGTCTTCCAATGAAGAATTGCTCGAAATTTATTCCCTGCTCGAAAAGATGAAAAGCAAAAATGCCTTCGATCGCGTAGTGGCCGATCAGGGAAAACTCATTCGCATTTCAGGGAAAAGCGCTGATTTGGGTAGCTTTGTTTACAAGGAAAAAGATGCGGCATTCCATTCCTTTTTTAAAGAGCAAATCGATACCACTTTGTTCAGCTATCGCATTACGGGAACAGCTACTTTAATTGATAAAAACAACGGACAAGTAGCACGTGGTTTAGTTTATGGTTTGCTGCTTTCTTTTTTAGTGATTGCGCTGATTGTGGGCCTCATGTACAAATCATTATCCATGACCATCATCGCTTTAATTCCCAATATTATTCCGCTGCTTTTGGTGGCCGGCATTATGGGAATTTTGGGAGTAGATTTAAAAGTTTCTACTTCCATGATCTTTACCATTTCCTTTGGAATAGCGGTGGATGATACCATTCACTTCATTTCGAAATTGCGATTGGAGCTGGCTGCAGGTAAATCGGTGTTCTATGCCGTAAAACGAACCTTCTTAACAACGGGAAGAGCGATTATTTTGACCACCATTATTTTGTCGGGCGGATTTTTAACGCTGGTTTTTTCCGATTTTCTGGGGACATTCTACCTCGGTTTACTCATCGCGCTCACGCTGATTTTCGCTGTGCTGGCCGACTTGTTTTTGTTACCGGTGTTGGTTGTGTATTTCTACAAACGGAAATAATTACTTGAGCAATTCTCCTTTAGAAAAGTTTTCGGTTTTTACCGGATTCCCGTTTTCATCATAACTTTTCCAGGTGCCTTCGTTGAGGTAATCGCCGAGTCCTTCGGAATATACTTTGCTGCCTTCGGCTTTTATTTTTCCGTTGCTGTGGTATTCGGTATAACTGTAGATGTATTTTTTCTTGTCCTTAATCTCCATTATTTTTTGCGGAGCTCCGTTATCGAAAAAGAATTTTTTGAATTCAAGAATCGTACTGTTTTTTAAGGCTTGTTCCTGATAGGTAATGGCACCGCTTGCGCTGTAGTCGGTCCAGCTTTCCGGCGATCCTTCATTGTATTTTATTTCGGATTTCAATTTGCCGTCGGGATAAAACAGTTTTACCGATGAGCGGTAATTATCAATCGCTTTAAAATCGCGTTCAACATTTCCGTTGGGATAAAAATTCTTGTAGGTTTTTAATTGACCGTCGATGTAAAATCCCTTGTGCAACAATTCACCACTCACGTAAAAATCTTCGATCCAGCTCTGGCAGGCATAGTTTCCGCACATGCGAATGGAATCGCCTTCGGTGTGGGGATTAAGACGCTCATACAGCATAATCCCATACGTAGAATCAATCACGCTCGCCGCCTCATAGGTTTTTTTATCGGCCATTTGTTTTTTCAGGTTGAACTGTGCCATCGATGTAGTGGCCATCATCATTCCTCCCGCAATCAGTATCAGTGTGTAAAATCGTCTCATCGCTGCTATAAACATATCCTGTGCTTGAAAATAAACATTTTTCATGATTTCTTGGATTCAGATCATCACAATTACCAAAACCGTTCCAGATTTATTGCTTCTTTAACTTTCAGCTAATCAGTCGATAATAACATCGGTTTAGGTCTCAATTTCCTTCCTGCTGTTAATAACAATTACAAAATGGGATTAATTTCTTCTTAATATTGGACTCTTCATCTCAAATTGTTGCGCTTGGAAATTACCGACGACAAATCGTTTCAGGCAGCCCTCCGCGTGTTGGGTCGACCCGTTTTTTACGAAACCGGGGGTGGAATTGAATTTGTGTCGGAGAACATTTTTGATCTCACCGGTTATTCGCCCGATCAGTTTAATCTGAACCGCGATTTTTTTCCCGGCCACATGCATCCGCAGGATTATATCGAAGTAAATCACACCCTTGTGATGTGGCACAAACAAAACGAGCAGGAGCCGGTGGTAACCATGTTTCGTTTTAATGTGGAAAACCGCGGATACATCTGGCTCGAAGATCACCTTGTTTCAGTAACGGAAAACGGAAAAAAATATATGCGGGGATTAATGATCGATATCGATCAGGAGCGCAAGGATGAAAATAGTTTATACGAAGAAAAATTCCGTTTCGATCAGCATCATGCCGGTATTCCCATTAAAGATCGTTTGCCTCTGATTTTGGAACAGCTGGAACAAATCAATGAAATCCGCCGGCAGCGTCGCCTTTTGGTGTTGTCGGTTTTCGATTACATGCAAAAAAACGGATTCGCTTTCCGTAATCTCTGATTAAAAAAGTTTGGCTACGGGATACAAATTATGTGTTTTCTCATAATAGGGCGATCGCAGGTAGATGAAATACAATTGCGCAAATCCGTCTTTTGCAAATTCAGGATCATTCGCTTTTTTCTGCTTTAATTCTTCTTCCAGTTCCGGATGTTCTTTCAGGTAATTTTCGGCATAGTCCTCAAAAACATAATCCGAAAACCATTCTTTTTGTTGCACAATGGCATCGAAAAAATTCCAGTTGAAATACGAATCCACCGATTCGGGCTCCAATGTCTCCACCAAAAAGCGCCATGCAGGTTGGGAGGTGTAAACCAGCACATCGCCCTTATGGAAATTGCGCATCTCTTGCTTTTCCGTCACCCGGGTGTTGTAATGGAGATAATGTCCCTCGTAAGGTTTCTTCACGGTTTCGAAACTGTTGATGTAGGTGGAGGTGACTTTTATACTGCTGTCCTTTTGCAAACTCAGCATAGCTATATGATTCAGTTTTAACCGGTCAATCACTTCTTTCCATGCAAAGGGAATGATATAGGCTTTCGGTACGGTTTTTTTCAGTGTTGACTGGTAGTGGTTATAATAGGGAATGTTCTTTTTGTAAGGTTTGTTTCTGTCGTAACGCAAGCGTGTTTCTCCCGAAATTTTACTGGGTTCAAATACGGCTTCATAACCTAAAAAGGGAATTTGTTCCTGCCGGTTGGTATCCAGTTCGTAATTCATTCCTAATTGGACCATTTGCTCCGGATTATACTGAAAGGATGAAAATTTTTCTTTCATCGTTTGTATATCTTTTTTGTACAGAGAAGCTGATTCAATTACAATGTGGAGCAGGGTAGTGGTCGCTTTTACACGATCGGGATAGGCCTTTAACATGTGGGTTTCAGTGGTAATACCAATGCATCCCCATAAGGCGGCATATCCGGTGGCAAAGCGCGGTGTTTCTAAAAAATCGGCAATTCCGCTTTCGGGTGTTTTTCCAATGTGATTCACATAGGGAATCATCGGCTGATTTTTTTTCTCCATTTCAGAATAGAGATGCGGAATTAAATTCGAGCGGCACCATTCGCCCTGTGCACCGAGTTTGTCGGGCTGGGTCATGAGTAAGGTCATGGTGTATTGGTAATCGGCGCCATTACTCACGTGGGTGTCCACCAAAATATGCGGATCAACCAATTGAAACAACTGCACAAAACTCTGTGCATTACGCGAATCGTTTTTGATGAAATCGCGGTTGAGGTCCAGGTTTCTCGCATTGCCGCGGAAGCCGTATTCTTCGGGACCATTCTGATTGGCTCTGCTGCAACAGTTGCGGTTGAGCATACCGTCGATGTTATAAGCAGGAATAATACAGAGTAAAACATCGTTCGGTAAATTTCCTTTTTTCAATACATCCTTTACCAATTGCAGCGAAGCATCGATGCCATCCGGCTCACCGGGGTGAATGCCATTGTTGATGAGTATTCGAATTTTATCGCGTTTGGCAAGTTGATTTTTCGGGTTTTTCTCAGAGGAAATCAGCACCAGATGTAAAGGAATGCCCGCATCGGTTAAACCCATCTCCAGGATGTCCACCAAATCCGATTGTCGGTCGATGCTTTGCCAGGCGGAAATGACTTCCGGATAGCTGAGAGTTTGATTCTTTTCGTAGCGTAATTCCTGTGCAAAACTGTTGATGGAACTGCAAAGCGCCAGAATGAAAACAGCGATTTGTGTATTATTTTTTTTAAACATAATTCTGTCGTTGGCACAAAATACCTAATTTTTCAGAAAAATATTCCGAATGAGTCAGGAAAAAGAACAATCGTTTGTAGTGAAATACAAAAAAGAATTGCTGATCGGTTTAATCGCCGTTTTAATGTTGACGTTCATCGTACGCAATTCGCACCAGGTGGATTTTTACCTTGTGTTTTTTAAAGTGAAAATTTCGGTCATCTTCCTCATTGCCTTGTTTTATGCATTGGGAATGATCACCGTTTGGTTGCGATTCCATTTCCTGAATAAGGACAAAGACAAAAAATTCAAACAAATGGAGGAGCGTTTGAAAGAACTCGAAAAACAATTGCCTCCTACACCTCCTTCCATGTAACATGAAGGTTACTTTTTTAGGTACAGGAACATCACAAGGCATCCCCGTCATCGCCTGCGATTGCGAGGTTTGCACATCGGCCGATCCGAAAGATAATCGCCTGCGCACTTCAGTGATGATTGAAGCACAGGAGAAGGTCATCGTGATTGATACCGGACCCGATTTTCGTCAGCAAATGTTGCGTCACCAGGTAAAACACCTCGATGCGGTGTTGTTTACGCATGAACACAAAGATCATGTGGCCGGACTCGACGATGTGCGTGCATTTAATTTCCGTCAGAAAAGTAAAATTGATATTTACGGAACCGTAGAAGTACACAATGCCTTAAAGCGTGAGTTCCATTATGCCTTCAGCGATTTTAAATATCCCGGAGTGCCGGAATTGAATTTGGTGGAGATTGAAAACAAACCGTTTTCCATTCAGGGAATTGAAATTGATCCCGTTCGTGTAATGCATTACAAAATGCCGGTATTTGGATTTCGCATTGGTAATTTTTCTTACATCACCGATGCAAAAACCATTTCTGCCGGTGAAATGAATAAATTAAAAGGAACCGAAATTTTAGTCCTCAATGCCCTGCGCCGCGAAGATCATATTTCGCATTTTACCCTGGCCGAAGCACTGGAAGTGATTCAGAAAATTAATCCCGTTCGCGCTTATCTCACGCATCTCTCTCATCTCATGGGTAAGCATGAAGTGGTTCGCGAAGAATTGCCGCCCAATGTAGATCTTGCTTATGATGGATTGGTACTCGAAATTTAAGTTCGTGCTTGTTCTGTTTCTCTTTTTGGGAAACAACGAACTCTTGGCGCAGAGCGATTCCATTCGCGTCGTAGTGAATGATTCCACTTCTTTCTGGCATCCGATTGTATGGGTAAAAAAAGACACCATCAATGGCGAATGCAGAGCCGTTTATAAAAGTGATATGCGGACTCCTGCCCGAATAGTAAATTATAAAAACGGATTGCGGAATGGTGTTTCCAAATCTTTTTTTCCAACGGGCCGGCTCATGGAAAAACAGGTGTACAAAAACGGACAGAAAAATGGGGCTTATGTAAAAATGGCTTTCGACGGACAAGTATTAATTAGTGGTTCCTACACCAATGGAAAAAAATCCGGCGTGTGGAACGATAAGTTATTGGGACTTACCGGTCGTTTCGATAAAAACGGATTAAAGCAAGGTGTTTGGAAATACATGGTGAACGATTTTGTAGTGCGCGAATATGTTTTTCGCGATGGAGAATTGCAATCCGGATTTAAAAGTGATCCTCCTGATTTTTTACTGAAGTACTGATCAGAAATTAAGCATGGCCACCACCACGCCTCCTAAAATGGAAAGGAATTTGATCAGGTTGAAACGGTGATTTTCGGAAGATTCAAATAGAATGGTGGTAGAAATATGCATGAACATTCCCACCACAATCGCTAAAATGATATCGAAAAATCCTGCGAGATTCGAACTTAAGTCGGCACCGAAAATGTGACCGAGAAATGTCCCCAGCGGACCCATCAATGCAAATATCGCCAGCCAGAAAAAAGCATTTTGTCGCGATAATCCACTTTTTAAAAACATACTCATCAGCGCAATGGAAACCGGAATGTTGTGGAATACTACACCCATTAAAAGCGAGTGATTTCCGTGTCCGTGCGCAATGGCATGATGTTCGGCATGAATTTCACGTTCGAGTGGAATTCCTTCTACAAAGGCATGCAGGCACAATGAAATCATCACTACAATCGGAAAACGTTCTTTGTGGTGATCGTGGATGTGTACATGTCCGTGCTCAATTCCTTCACTGAAAAATTCGAGCAGGAGCTGGAATAAAAATCCGAGTAAAATAAAAATCCCGATGTTTTTTGGTCCGTGTTCATACACTTCCGGTATCAGGTGCAAAAAGGAAACACCCAATAAAAATGCGCCGGAAAAGGCAAGCATCAGTTTCAGCGTGCGCTCTCCGGTGGGATTCATAAACAACACCGCTGTTCCTCCGGCGAGTACCGAAGCAATGAGGGATAGGTATACAACGAGATCTTCCAAATCAGTATTTACGGGCAATGAGAATGATGCGGTCGGACCGGTCTTTGTTGTAAGGCCCGAACGAATAGTCGCCAAAAGTACCAATTATTTGCAATCCTGTTGCATTTACCATGTCGGAAAGTTCATTTAATTCGAACAATCGTACTTTTTCGGTATAGCAATGTTGTTCGTCGTCGTGAAGAAAGCGGACGTTTTTAACGACAAATCCGTTTTCAATTTTTTTGTTCACCACAAAGCTGATGCCTTCAATTTCGTAATCCTGCGTTTCCTGCATGTGGCGCCGTACCTGGGTGGGATTGAGAAAATCGATCACGAGGTGACCATTCTCTTTTAAGGCATCGGCCATATTCCGGATGCACCGATAATCATCGGCGGGGTCGTCGAAATAACCGAGACTGGTAAATAAATTTAAAACGGCATCGAAATTTTTTTCGGGAAAGGGCTGCAGCATATCGTGCACCAGAAAGTGCAGTTTTTCATCTTCGAACTGTTTAGCGAATTCAATGCTGTTAACCGATAGATCGGCGCCGGTTACATTCAATCCCATTTTCGATAGAAACACCGAATGCCGGCCTCTGCCACATGGAAGGTCCAGCACGCGCATATCAGGACGCAAACCGATTTGTCCGGCTAAGCGGATCATAAATGATTCGGCCTCCTTTTCATCGCGGTGGCGGTAAAGGATGTGATAATAATCGCTATTGAACCAATCCTTATACCACATAATTGTATGTCATTTTTTTCATCACCCGTGCATGGTTTCTTTTTTGCCGTAGCGGGCAATTACTTCTGCTTCGTATTCGAGGAATTCTTTCCAGCGTTTATCTACATCTACCTTTTTTGCGTATTTGCGTGCAAAGCCGATAAAGGTGGTGTAATGTCCCGCCTCCGAGGCCATGAGTGAATGATAAAATTCGCGAAGGTCGGCGTCGTTCACTTTTTCGCTCAGCATTTTAAATCGTTCACAGCTACGTGCTTCAATCATGGCGGCAAATAATAAGCGTTCCACCAATTGCTCTTCACGCGTGCCTCCTTTTTTCAGGAACTGCCTTAATTCATTCACATAATCATCCTTGCGTTCGGGACCCAGCTTAAATCCGCGTTCTTTAATTTTGGCAAGGACCAGATTAAAATGTTCCATTTCTTCCACTGCAATTTTCCCGAGTTCATCCACCATCTCCGATAATTCAGAATGCACCACAATCAGACTAATGGCATTCGAAGCAGCTTTTTGCTCGCACCATGCGTGATCGGTGAGTATTTCCGAAATATTACTTTCCACCAGTTTAACCCAGCGGGGATCGGTTGGTAGTTTTAATCCGAGCATTGTGGATGAATTTGGCTGCAAAAATAAGGCTTATCCTTCATATTCGGTACAGACTTTGTATATCCTGAAAATGAGAGCCTGAATGCCTTTATCAACATTTGTTGAAAAAACAAGGTTTGTGATTGCGTGTTCAGGTCGTATTTTTAGTTCCCAACCAAATAAAACCAGCATTACGTGAAGAAAATTCTACTAACGCTGCTGGGCGCAGGATGTATGGTCCTGTCCTATGCACAGCCTGACATGCTCACTGAGAAGGAGCGTCAGTACAAAGATTCCATCGATGCCCTTAATGCCGCATCGGCTATGACGGCCGAATTCCAAACGGCTTACAATGAAGGGAACAGTCAGTTCGCTGCCCGCAACTACAGCGCGGCCATCGCATCCTACACCAAAGCTTTGGGTATTTCCAACACCTTTAAAGAGGCCTGGTTCAATAAAGGCGTGGCCGAAATTGAAGCGAAAAAATACAAGGAGGCAGTAGAAAGTTTTACCAGCTTAATTAAGTTGGATGAGCAAAACGGAAAAGCATTTTTTCAACGCGCCCGTGCCCATCAGCTCAACAACGATTTAAAAAATGCGGAGCTGGATTTATTAACGGCAGGACGATTAAGTCCGAAAAACGAAAAGGTTCCCTACAACCTCGGTACCGTTTACTTCCAAATGAAAGATTACAACAAAGCCCTGGAACAATTCGGTAAAGCCGTGAGCCTGAAACCCGATTTCGCTTATGCGTATAACGACCGCGGTTCTTGTTACCGCATGCTGGAAAAATATCCGGAGGCCGTAAAAGAATACGACCTGGCAGCGAAATACAATCCCAATCTGGCCTTTGTATTGAACAATCTGGGTACGGCAAAAAAGAAAATGAAAGATTATGCCGGAGCATTGGCTGCTTATAACCGCGCCCTGAGCATCGATCCTAAATTTTTCCTGGCTTACCTCAATCGCGGAGCATTGAATTTTGAACAAGGCAAATACGATGAAGCCATTACCGATTTTAATAAATGCATCGAAGCGAATCCGAATTATGCACCTGCATACAACAACCGTGGCAGTGCAAAAATGAAAAAAGAAGATTACCGCGGCGCATTGGCCGATTTCGATAAAGCTATTTCACTGGACGCTACGTACGCAAGTGCTTATGTAAACCGCGGAACGGCAAAAGAAATGAACCGTGATGCATCCGGTGCTTGTGCCGACTGGAAAAAGGCGCGCGAACTCGGTGCCGATTTAGGAAAGAAATATTATGTAAACGACTGTAACGAATAAGGACCATGAAAACTATCTATACATCCATTTTCAGTCTGTTCTTTTTTGCAGCCCTTTCCTTAAAGGCGCAAAACGTAGAATTTAAAAGTGCAAACTTCAAGGATAAAAAAGAAGAATTTAAAGCTGCCGTCGATAACATCGATAAGGGAGATGATTTTTTGAAAAAAGGAAATGAACTTGTGCTGAACACCCAGGATCCGGGTGATAATTTTTTAATGGCTATTTTCCATTATTCAAAAGCACAAGCCTTTAATCCGAACAATGCGGAACTCAATTTTAAATTGGGTATGGCTTATTTCTACACCAATATGAAATATAAAAGCAAGGACCACATCCTGAAGGCCGTTCAACTGGATCCGGAAGTGGATAAGCGCAAAGATTTCTTTTTAGGTGTGGTGAATCTGATGGAAATGAAATTTGATGATGCCACAAAATATTTCAAATCATTTGAAGATAGCCGCAAAGCGGAGGATTACATCAAGTTCATTGCAAAATACCTCGAAGAATGCAAAAGCGGAAAAGTACTGGTAGCAAAACCGGAACGTGTTTGGGTGGATAACATCGCGGAATTAAATTCCGAGTACGATGACTATTCGCCTTCGATTACCATGGACGGATCTACCATCATTTTCACTTCCAGAAGACCGAATGGTCACACCGCCTTACCTCATGGCGGATACGATTCCGACATTTATACAGCAGAATTCTCCGGAGGAAAATGGTCAGCTCCGAAATCCATCGGATCGCAAATCAACACGGATAAAGATGAAACATCGAGTATGTTGGCGTATAATGGAACTAAATTACTGCTGTTCCGCAACGAAAACGGCAATTTCGATATCATGGAATCCGAATTAAGAGGAGCTGCATGGTCGGCCGCCGTTTCATTTGCACGCGCCATCAATACCGTTGCCAATCAAACCTTTTCTTCGTACGATTTCGATGATGTAAAACTGTATTACCTCTCCGATAAAGAAGGTGGTATTTCAAATTCCGGTACAGATATTTATTTCTCCGGAGTAATGGATCGTGCTAAACGTATTTACGGAAATGGTATGAGCGTTGGATCGGTGATTAATACCCGTTTTAATGAGGGACCACTCTACATGCACCCCGATGGTGAAACGATGTACTTCGCTTCGCAGGGACATAACTCCATGGGTGGATACGATATTTTTGTGTCGTATAAAAAACAAGGACAATGGACCGCTCCCATCAATATGGGTTACCCAATCAATACTCCTTACGATGATTTTATCTGTGCAATGGCAGCCAATGGAAAACACATGTACATGGCTTCCAATCGCCCGGGCGGAAAAGGAGGATTGGATCTGTACAAGGTTACCTTCTGGGGACCCGAAAAGAAGTTGATTGTGGATAATCAGGATTATCTGTTATCATCAGTGGCTAGTCCGATTCAGGATAACGTTATTGAAGCTTCTGTTCAGGTACAAAAGAAAAGCTTAACCGTATTTAAAGGAAGAACCATCGATGCCATCACCAAAAAACCGGTGGAAGCAGATATCGATATCGTTGATAACGGTACAGGTCAGGTAATCTCCACCTTTAAAACCAACAGCGCAACCGGTAAATTCCTGTTATCACTGAACAGTGGTAAAAACTATGGTATTGCAGTTAAAGCCAACGGATACCTGTTCCATTCAGAAAATTTCGATATTCCATTGTATACCGATTACAATCTAGTGGATAAAGAAATTGAACTGAAAAACATTGCAGTAGGAAGTAAGATTGCATTACGCAATATCTTCTTTGCAACGGGACTCGCTACGCTAACGAAAGAATCGAATGCTGAGCTCGATCGTTTGGTGAAATTGTTGAAGGATGTTCCCAAACTGAAAATTGAAATTTCGGGTCACACCGATAACGTAGGTTCAGAAAGCATGAACCAAAAATTATCTGAAGACCGTGCTAAATCCGTTGTCGATTACCTGGTTTCTAAAGGAATCGATAAAGGAAGACTCACTGCCAAGGGTTACGGATCTACACGACCTGTAGCCACCAACAATTCGGCAGAAGGTCGACAGCAAAATCGAAGAACCGAATTCGAGATACTTGCAAACTAATGTATCTTTAGGGTCCCGAAACATCGGGACCCTTTTTTTTATGTCATTACGCACGCATATTTCAGATTTGGCTGCTAAAGGATATACGCGGCAGGAAATCTACGACAGTATTTTACCGCAGATTTCCAATTACAACATTAAGGAACCGAAAAAACTGGCGAATAAAATTCTTTATTTCCCTACTCGTACGGTATGGAAAAAATCTAAGCGCGCTTATCAGTTTTTAATTGCATTAATTGCTTTATCTGCCATTTTACAATTGGTAGCAGGTATTCAGTTTTCGCAGGAAAATAATGTCAACATTGCTTTTTCACTGGTCTTCCCCTTATTCAATTTTATTTTTCTTTTTTTTCTCATCACCAAACGACTCAACGTACTTCGTCCGATTGCCATCTTAACGCTGATCGGATATGTCCGCGGATTTAAAGACATGTCCTTCGCTTCCGACCTCGATATGTATGTGTTCGGGGTGGTGTCGCTGATCATTATTTCCATTGTATCGGTGGCTTTTTATCTGAGTGCACGAATGCATGCGCCATTTGAAGAAAAGAAAGTAAAAAATGAGGAGGGAAAAATAGAAACCAAAATCGTTTTTCCCGATGAAGAAAAATCGACCGATGAAGAAATTCTTATTTAGTAGTTTCCTGATTTGCTCTTCCGTTTTCCTATGGGCGCAGGAAGGCGAACGGATTGTAGCCGAAGAAGAAAAATCGCAGTCGGCAACGGAAGCGTTCGATTGGTTGAGTTTTTTTCAATTGTCCTTAATTCTCGCCGCTCTGCTCATAGGCTATTTTTTTCGCCGGCGTAAAAACAACGATTACGAATAAATTTTTAAGATAACATGAAAACAATTTTAGTTACCGGCGCTACTTCCGGATTCGGTAAAGCCATTGCAGAGAAATTTGCTGCTGAAAAATGGAACATCATCATCACCGGTCGTCGCCAGGATCGTCTTCAGTCGCTGAAATCGGAATTAATTTCGAACTATGGCATAGAGGTTCTGGATCTCTGTTTCGATGTGCGCGATTTGAATCAGGTGGAAAAAAATCTGGGAGCACTGCCCGAAAAATTTGCAAAGGTGGATGTGCTGGTGAATAATGCGGGACTCGCACTCGGTTTAAATACCATCGATGAAGGAAATATTTCCGATTGGGAACAAATGATCGATACCAATATCAAAGGTCTTTTATATGTAACCCGCGTTATTTCTCCGGGCATGAAGGAGAGAAAATCCGGACACATCATCAATATTGGCTCTACAGCAGGTAAAGAAGCCTACAAGAATGGAAATGTATATTGCGCTACCAAACATGCCGTAGAAGCGATTACAAAGGGTTCCAGGATCGATTTGTTGCCGTTTAATATTAAGGTGACCAGTGTTTGTCCGGGTATGGCGGAAACTGAATTTTCTGAAGTGCGTTTTAAAGGCGATGCAACGCGTGCGCATTCCGTGTACGAGGGATTTGAACCTTTGCATCCGGAAGACATTGCAGAGGTGGTCTATTTTGCAGCAACGCGTCCGGCCCATGTTTGTTTAAACGATATCATTCTTACCCCCACAGCACAAGCCAATTCTTTTTACGTGGAACGCAATAATTCATAAGCTATGAAAGGATTGAATACCTCATTGCTGATGGTCCTCCTTTTTTCTGCCTCCTGTGCACATAAAATGGATGAAGCAGATCTGATCATTCACAATGCGCAGATTTATACTATGGACGATAACAACACCGTGGTTGAAGCAATGGCGGTGAAGGATGGAAAAATTCTTGAATTGGGAGCGGAGCGGCAAATCATGAATAAATATTATGCCGATGAAGTGGTCGACCTGATGAAGCGTCCCGTTTACCCTGGATTTATCGATGCGCATGGTCACATTCTCAGCTACGGCAAAATGTTAATGCAGGCGGATTTGTCGGGATGTAAATCGTTTGATGAGGTGATCGATCGCGTTAAAAAATATGCCGACAAAGAACATCCGAAAGTCATTTTCGGTAGGGGATGGGATCAAACCGAATGGGAAAACCCGGAATTCCCCACGCGTGAAAAACTGGATGAACTATTTCCGAATACACCCGTGGTGTTGTATCGGATCGACGGACATGCTGCATTGGTGAATTTTAAAGCTTTGGATTTAGCCGGAGTCAATGAAAATTCTCAAATAGATGGTGGCGAATTTATTGTGAAGGATGGAAGATTAACGGGAATGCTCATTGATAATGCGATGTCGAAAGTGCTGAGTGTGTTACCTGAATTCAGCGATGAAGAAACTGAAAAAGCATTATTGCTGGCCAATGAACATCTGATTCGCTATGGAATTACAACGGTGGATGATGCCGGTACGGATTTACCTACTACCGATATGATGCGTCGTTTGCAAAATGAAAAAAAATTCAAACTTCGTGTATATGCAATGATGGTTCCCAGCAAAGAGAACCTGGATCATTTTGCAGTGGAGGGTCCGTACAAAGATGATCGCATGAATATCCGTTCATTCAAATTTATGGCGGATGGTGCTTTGGGTTCCTGGGGAGCTTGTTTAAAAGAACCCTACAGCGATCGAACAGGTGATCATCACCACGGTGCATTAACGGTGGATATGAAATTTTTTGCAGAGTGTGCCGAGTTGATGGTGGAGAGTGGTTTCCAAATGAACACGCATTGCATTGGCGATTCAGCTGCAAAATTAGTGCTTGCCATTTATGCGAAGAATTTGGAAAGTCAACACGATTCCCGCTGGAGAATTGAGCACGCACAAGTGATGGATCCCAATGATTTTTATTATTTCAGCGATTTTTCCATTCTGCCAAGCGTACAACCCACCCATGCTATTTCCGATATGAATTGGGCAGAATTACGCATCGGTGCTGCACGCTTAAAAGGGGCCTATGCGTATAAATCGCTCTTAAAAGCAAAAGGATTGATTGCACTTGGTACCGATTTTCCGGTTGAATCTCCGGATCCGATTATGACATTTTATACAGCTGTTTTTCGCAAGGATAAGAATGGAAATCCGCCTTCCGGATTTTTACCTGAACAGGCCTTAACGCGTGAAGAAGCATTGCGGGGAATGACCATCTGGGCGGCTTATTCCAATTTTGAAGAAAATGAAAAGGGAACACTCGAAAAAGGTAAACTGGCCGACTTCGTAGTGCTGAGTCACGATTTACTCAAGGTTTCCGAAAAAGATATTTTACGCGCTTACATATTTAGTACCTACATAAACGGAGAACGGGTCTACTCGTATGAGTAAAACCCGCTCCCCGTAACACCAAATAAAGCAAGGTTAGAACGACGGACAACTAATGGTCCGGAACGATCGTTTCTTCGGTTTACACGGAATGTTGATTCCCATGGAAATTTCATGAGATCCACCCGATGCATTGGTCAATTTCGATATGGTTACATCATAGGAATATCCGATTTTAACCACATCGGTCTGGATACCTATTAATG
>JAIBBF010000057.1 GCA_019694795.1 Flavobacteriales bacterium
TACCGAAAACTTCCGCTGGAGCAATTCAATGCCATTGTTCATCTTATTACCAATTGGTTTCCGCATTATCCCATCGATGAAATGGATTTTCACCGGTTGATTGAGTTGATGCGAAATGATAAGAAGAATAAAGATCAGCGAATCAATTTTGTTTTGCTGGAGAGTATTGGCGTACCGAGTGTAGATTGTTTTGCCTCTGCCGATGAAATTAAAGATGCTCTCCGGTATTATATCAGCTTAGGGAGATGAAAAAAATTCATATCCGTTCAAGGTTCGATAGCATAGCCGCGCAGGTAAATTTATCCGGTTCCAAGAGTGAAAGCAATCGTGTGCTTATTATTTCTTCACTCTGTGATGAAGCTTTTTCCATTCGCGATATTTCAGTTTCTAAAGATACCACCACACTCATTGATATTCTTACTGCACTTCGTTCCAGTTCTGCGGAGCGTGAATTGGTTTTTGATGTGGGTGCTGCAGGAACGGTAATGCGTTTTGTAACGGCATTGTTAAGCATTACGCCGGGTCATTTTTTAATCACTGGAAGTGAACGCATGAAAAAACGTCCGATAGGAATTCTGGTGGATGCACTTCGCGATTTAGGAGCAGAGATTGAATACGTCAACGAAGCGGGATTTCCTCCATTGCGGATTCATGGTAAAAAACTGCAGGGAGGACACATATCCATGAACCCTACAGTTAGCAGTCAGTTTGTTTCTGCCGTTCTCATGATTGCACCTCACACACAACAGGGCGTTACAATTTCATTTAACGGCGTTCCCGTTTCTAAACCTTACCTCGATATGACCACCAGCATCATGAAGTATTTCGGTGCTCAGGTGCAATGGAATGAAAACCGCCTTGAGGTGGAGCAGGGAAAATATACCGGGAAAGATTTTGTAATTGAGGCCGACTGGAGTTCTGCTTCTTATTGGTACAGCATTGCTGCTTTATCCAAAAAATGCGATTTGTTTTTAGGTGGATTACAAGAGCATAGTTTGCAGGGAGATCAGGTTCTGACTGATTTGTTTTTATCACTCGGTGTAAAAACGAATTTTGAAGAACAGGGAATCCGCTTAACAAAACAAAATGATTTCCAACTTCCGGAATATTTTGAATTCGATTTTTCTTCTTGTCCGGATCTTGCTCAAACCCTTGCGTGTACTTGTGCCGCTCTTGGAATTGAAAGTAAACTTACGGGATTATCCACCCTGAATTTGAAGGAAAGTCGCCGCATAGATGCCTTGTCGGAAGAATTGAAAAATTTTGGCATCCGAACAACCGTATTGGGGAATTCCGGAATTGAAATTCACCGTGGAAATTTATTTCCTCCAAAAAATACAGTAAAAACCTATGCCGACCACCGAATGGCAATGGCTTTTGCTCCTTTGGCATTGGTTTGTAAAGAGCTGGTTATTGAAGATCCAATGGTAGTGGAGAAGTCGTACCCCGCTTTTTGGAATGATCTTGAACATGCCGGATTTGAAACTGAAGTTGAAATAGCTTAAATTTAATTTTCCTTTTATACAAGTTGCGTTATGAATTACCGGATTAAAATTTTCTTATCTCTTTTTGTAGTGGTTACACTGATTGTTTTTTCGGAACAATCTGCTTCCACGAAAATGAAAAGCGGTGAAATGAGTATTGGTTCTCCCGACGATGAATCGGGTTGGATGGCTTATGAATTCGATCGTCATGTTGACCCTCACACCGGTGAAATTCCATCCGGAATTCGTAAACGTGAATTATTATTTGCCGAAACTTTACCGCAAAATGTATCTCGCTCATTAAGCTGGAATCTGATTGGTCCACGTGATCTTGGTGGAAGAACACGCGCCGTAGCCTATGATGTGCGCAACGAAAATATCATTCTTGCCGGAGGTGTAACTTCCGGTATTTGGAGAAGTACGGATGGCGGACAATCCTTCACCCGCGTTTCTGATGTTTCCCAATTACATTCTGTAACTTCGATTGTTCAGGATAAACGTGCCGGTCACCAAGACACCTGGTACGCCGGTACTGGAGAATATTATGGCATTGTAAGCGGAACTAGTTTCACTTCACGCATGAGTGGCGATGGTGTATTTAAATCGACCGATAACGGATTAACCTGGACACATCTCACTTCTTCTTCTTCAGGAACTCCGCAAACCATTTATGCCAATGGCGATATGGATTTTGTGTGGCGAATGGTTACCGATCCCACTGCAAGCAGTGATGTGGTATTAGCTGCAGTTATCAATGGCGTTTTCAGAAGTGCAGATGGCGGACAAACCTGGGATCCTGTTCTGGGATTCGATTCAACCGTTAGTTATTTTTCTGATTATTGCGATATCATCGTTACACCATCAGGCGTGTTTTATGCCGCACTTTCCAGTGATGGTCCCGATAAAGGAATTTACCGCTCTACTGATGGTATCAACTGGACACTCTTAAACGCTCCTTTGCCGGGAACCTACAACCGGATTGCCATGGCTTATAATCCGCAAGATGAAAATGAAGTCATGTTCGTTTCCGAAACACCGGGTACAGGATTAAATGATCATTCATTGTTCAAGTACACCTACCTTTCCGGAAACGGAAGTGGTGCGGGCGGTCAATGGGAAAATCGCTCACTTAATTTACCCAATGGTTCCTGCACCGGATTTTTCGATTTCGATTTCGGTTATTTTCAAACGCAGGGTGGATACGATATGCATATTGCCTGGCATCCCACTAACGATAGCATTATTTTCTTAGGAGGAACCAGTTTATACCGCAGCACTACACAGTTTACCACTACAGATTACAGTTGGATTGGCGGTTACCAGTGTAATGCGAACCGTGCAAATTATGTTTATCCCAATCATCACCCGGATCAGCATGGTTTAATTTTCCTTTCTTCAGATCCCAATAAAGCCATTTCATTTTCCGATGGAGGAATTCATAAATCGGACGATATTCTTGCTGATTCTGTTTTTTGGACTTCCCTCAATAATGGATATGTCAGTTCGCAATTCTACACGGTTTCCATTGAGGAAGGAGATGCCTATAATGATTTTCTTGTAGCAGGTGCTCAGGATAACGGCGTTTGGTTTACCAATAGAAATCACATCGATTCACTTTGGAAATGGGTGTACCGTGGTGATGGATCCTATCTCGGTATTCCGAATGGAAGAGACTATTATATTTTTTCCATTCAGCAGGGAAAAATGGGTAAAATGTTAATGAACGACAATGGCGATACTGCATTGAGCACACGCATAGATCCAACAGGCGCGCCCTCGAATTATAATTTCATCAATGCCTTTACAATGGATCCGTTTAATCCGGATCGTTTGTACCTGGTAACCCGACTAAAAATCTGGAGAAACGATTCGCTATCTGCTATTCCTGTAGTTGGAGATATTTTTAATACGATATCACAGGGGTGGACTGAAATTACACAAAGTGCTATTTCACTTTCAGATGGATATATTACTGTTTCCGAAATCAGCAAGGCGGTTCCCGATCGTTTGTATTATGGTTGTTCTAAAAATGCGGTTTATCGTTTGGATAATGCAAGCTCCGCTTCGCCGGTGAAAACAGAAATTACAGGAGCAAATTTTCCTGCCAATTCATACGTGAGCAGCATTGGAGCAAATCCTTTTGATGCAGATGAGTTGATGGTGACCTTCTCCAATTATTCCATACCAAGTATTTTTCACACCAGTGATGGAGGAAGCAACTGGACCGATATCAGCGGAAACCTGGAACAAAATCCGGACGGATCAGGTGATGGTCCCGCCGTTTATTGGGCTACTATTTATCCGACCTTCCCTTCGCCAACTTATTACGTTGGTACCAGTGTAGGATTATATTCAACCACCCAATTAAACGGAGCTTCTACGGTTTGGCAAATGGAGGGACCAAGCACCATCGGAAAAGCGGTTGTCAATATGATGAAAACGCGTACCAGTGACGGGAAGTTTGTGGTGGCTACGCATGGTAACGGAATTTATTCTGCACAATTGGAACCCGTATTCACATCTGCACCTGATATTTCTTTAAATGAGTTTGGATTTGCATCTTATCCGAATCCATTTTCTGAAGTAACATCCTTAGATCTTAATCTTCCTCAAGCCGGTAAATTGGTGGTGGAAGTGTATGATTTAAGCGGACGGAAAGTGAAGACCTTGTACAATGGCGAGAGTCCTTCCGGTCCAAAACGTCTGTTGTGGTACCGGAATACGGAAAGTGGATCTGCTGTAGGAAGTGGAACCTATCTGATTCGTTGTGTTTCGGGCGAGCGAAGCATTATGAAAAAGGTGGTGGTGTATTAAGCTGATTTACATCATACGCTTTTCTTTTTTGTTGCATTGCTTTCTTATGCCGTATATTTGCGGAAGATTTTGAATATGAGACTTTCTTACATTACACGCAGAGAAAATTTTAATGCCGCACATAAATTGTGGCATGATGAATGGAGCGAGGAAAAAAACATTGAGGTTTTTGGTAAATGCGCTAATAAAAACTGGCATGGTCACAATTACAGCTTATTTGTAACCGTAAAAGGAATTCCCGATCCCGTAACCGGATTTATTGTCGACTTAAAAGCATTAAGTGTCTTAATCCGCGAAGAAGTAATAGAGCACCTGGATCACCGGAATTTGAATCTTGATGTTCCATTTTTACAAGGAATAAAACCCTCTACCGAGAATCTGGCCATTGTAATTTGGGATATTTTAAAAGAACCCATTCAACGTTTGGGTGGAACATTGCACGGAATTAAACTGGTAGAAACCGAAAACAACTCCGCTGAATATTACGGCGAATAAAAAAAGGATGACTGATAAATCTGACATAATTTCCGAAAATTCGATGGACGGATATGAAAAGATTGAGCAATACAATACTGCCTCAATCGGGATCATATCCGACGCATTTTCCAAAATTATCCCTGCATTAGGCGAGGATGTCCAGCGCGAAGGCCTTCAAAAAACCCCTGAGCGAGTGGCTAAGGCCTTACAGTTTTTAACCCATGGTTATGATCTGAATCCCAGGGAAATCCTTCAATCCGCCATGTTTGCGGAAGATTACCGTCAAATGGTAATTGTGAAGGACATTGAAATGTATTCCATGTGTGAGCATCACATGTTGCCCTTTTTCGGCAAAGCGCATGTGGCTTATATTCCCAACGGACATATTGTCGGACTTTCCAAAATTCCGCGCGTTGTAGATGCCTTTGCACGGCGTTTGCAGGTACAAGAGAGACTGACCACAGAAATCCGCGATTGTATTCAGGAAACATTAAATCCTTTAGGCGTTGCGGTGGTTATTGAGGCCAGTCACATGTGTATGCAGATGCGGGGAATTCAAAAGCAAAATTCGGTAACCACCACCAGTGCTTTTACCGGTGAGTTTTTGAAGGACACCACACGAAAGGAGTTTATTTCCTTAATTGGTTCGCATTTAAGTTGAAAAAAATATAACTTGAAACCACAAATAACGTTTAACAACCAAAAACTAAAATAACATGAGCAACGATTTGTTCAATTCATTCAATTCTGGCAGTAGTTCAACCGAGTACAATAAATCTACCGGTTTTACAGGTGCCATTCCCAAAACCTTTGTGGCTAACGTGTTTTCTTACATGCTGGCTGCTCTTGCCATTACCGGTGTTGTTGCCTATGCAGTAGGGAGCAATGAAAGTCTTTTTGCAAGCTTGTTTTTAACGGAAACCGGAGTTTCTCCTTTATTCTGGATTGTTAGCTTATTACCAATTGGATTGGTGATGCTGATGAGCTTTGCATTTAACCGCCTTTCTGCACCTGTGATGCTGGGTGTTTACATTTTGTATTCGGCATTAATGGGCTTGTCATTAAGTTCAATTTTCCTGATTTACACCGGAGGTTCAATTGCCATGGTGTTCTTTATTACTGCAGGTACATTTGGTGCTATGGCTGCTTTAGGTTATACTACAAATATGGACCTCACTAAAATGGGATCTATTTTAACCATGGCATTAATCGGAATTGTAATTGCCAGTCTTGTAAATCTTTTCATGAGAAGTGAAGGATTGGATTACCTGATCAGCATTTTGGGAGTGCTTGTATTTACAGGACTCACTGCATACGATATGCAAAAAATCAAGCAAATGGGCGAGCAGGTAGGTACTGGTCACGAATTAGCCAGCAAAATGGCGATTATGGCCGGATTAACGCTTTATCTTGATTTCATCAACTTGTTTTTGTTCTTGCTTCGTTTATTAGGAAGCCGCAACGAATAATTCATTTTTTAATACAGAGACCCCGGTTTAATCCGGGGTTTTTTGTTTTAGGAATTTCCTCTTATTTTCGTCGCTCATCAATAATCATCACATGAAAAAAGCATATGTTTTTCCCGGACAGGGATCTCAGTTTGTTGGAATGGGAAAAGATCTTTACGATAATTCTCCATTGGCAAAAGATATGTTTGAAAAAGCGAATTCCATTTTAGGATTCCGCATTACAGACATCATGTTTTCCGGTACAGATGAAGAGTTAAAGCAAACCAAAGTTACTCAACCCGCCATTTTTCTTCACTCGGTGATTTTGGCTGCCACATTAGGTGATTCATTTCAACCCGACATGGTAGCAGGACATTCACTCGGTGAATTTTCGGCTTTGGTTGCCAATAAAACCCTTGCTTTCGAAGATGCACTTGTGTTGGTTTCTAAACGTGCTATGGCCATGCAAAAAGCATGTGAAGCTGTTCCCTCTACCATGGCAGCAGTGCTTGGTTTAGAAGATTCGAAAGTGGAAGAAATTTGCGCAGCTACCGAAGGGGTTGTGGTTGCGGCGAATTATAATTGTCCCGGACAATTAGTTATTTCCGGTTCAGTGGAAGCTGTTAACCGTGCTTGTGAAGCTTTAAAAGCAGCAGGAGCAAAACGCGCCTTAGTGTTACCGGTTGGTGGAGCATTTCACTCGCCATTAATGGAACCTGCTCGTATTGAATTGGAAGCTGCCATTAATTCCACGCATTTTAATACACCTGTTTGTCCCGTATATCAAAACGTAACTGCTTCGGCTGTAAATAATGCAGAAGAGATTAAAAAGAACCTCGTTGCGCAATTAACTGCACCTGTGGCATGGACGCAATCCGTAAAGCAAATGGTGGCAGATGGAGCAACGCAGTTTGTGGAAGTTGGACCAGGAAAAGTGTTACAAGGTTTAGTTAAGAAAATTGCACCTGAAGCTGAAGCGGCAAGTGCATAAATGAAAATATCCATAAATGAAAAATCCCCTTGAGAAAGGGGATTTTTTTTTAGATTTTTATTTGCCAAAGCATCGGGACATTTAACTCTGCAGGAGGTGAAGATTTTTGATCATTCACTTCCGGAGAAATGTACCATATTTTTTTTCCGTTCTCTTCGGTCATGTAAACCTTACGTGTGCCATTCCCTTGTTGTATTTCTTTAAGAATAGGCATTAATTCGGCAGGCGTTGCGTTTTTCTGGCAGCTTCTAACTTCGAATTTGGTAAAGCTTAACTGAGAAATATTCTTTTTTTCTACCACTACCTGAGTTTCAACTTTAGGTGCGGGAGTACTTTCTTCAATAACTTCAATGATAACCCAATCCTTTCCGTTCAGACTAAGCTTATTCGTATTTACGGTCTTAGATTCGTTCGGGTCATTCGATTTTTCAGTATTCCCGTCGTTATTCCCAGGCGCAGTATTATTCCCCGCTGCAGCAATACCAATATTGAGCAGTAGCACCACCAGTGGCAAAACAAACGAGGAAAAACGAATCTTCTTCATAGGATGTGTGCTCAAATATAGTCAAAAACAATGCCCCGCTGAAAAAATTTAACAAAAATTGAAGCTTGAATCAGGCTAATTTTTGATTCAGTAGATTATTGATTTTTAGAGCTTTATGTAAATATGGTAGTTTAGCGCTCTCCTTTAGAAGGGCAATATGGTTGAGGTTGTGGCAGTCGGTACCCAATAAACTAATCATGTTTTGGTCGATCAGTTTTTCGGCAATTTTTTTGGTTGCCGGGGAATAATGGCCACTGAGTGAGTTCAGGTTTAATTGCAAAATCACACCTTTATCGTGCATCATTTCAATTTTTTCCCATTGATTGTGCCAGAAGGTATATCGTTCCACATGTGCAAGTACCGGTTTATAGCCTGCCATTTGCATTTCAAAAACGACTCTGCTTAGGTTTTGAGGTTCACCGATAAATGGCATTTCAAACAACACATAACTATTTCCAAAGGTCAATAATTCTTTGTTTTTGATTTTGTCCTCCAAATCGAAATCGAGGTAGTATTCGGCTGCGGCTTCGATTTGAATGTGGAGACCTGCTTGTTGTGCTGCTTTACGAACTGCATCTAAACCGCTCAAAATAATTTCGGGTGTATTGCGGTAAAAATCACTCATGATATGTGGAGTGGTAATTACCTTTTTATAACCGAGAAGCTGCATTTCCTGCAACAGTGCAAGAGAATCTTCCATCGTCTTGGCACCGTCGTCGATTCCCGGAATAAAATGTGAATGCACATCTGTACCCAGAACCGATAAATCAGCAGCTTCTAATTTTTCTTCCTTCCCTCCAAACAGTCGCGATAAAAATGACATTAGCGGTGACTATATTGTTTTTCGTAATAAGATTTATAATCGCCACTGGTAACGTGGTCGAGCCATGCGTTGTTTTTAAGGTACCAGTCCACTGTTTTTTCTAATCCTTCTTCAAATGTAACGCTGGGTTTCCACCCTAGTTCGTTGCGAAGTTTAGAAGCGTCGATGGCATAACGTAAATCATGTCCTGCTCTGTCTTTCACAAAAGTGATCAGTCGTTCTGAAGTTCCCAGTTCGCGACCAAGTTTCACATCCATGGTTTTGCAGAGGAAACGGATCAGGTCAATGTTTTTCCATTCGTTGAGTCCGCCTACATTATACGTTTCACCACTTTTTCCATTGTGATAAATCAAATCAATGGCAGCTGCATGATCTTCCACATATAACCAATCGCGAATATTTTCGCCTTTTCCATATACAGGAACTTCCTTGCTGTTTTTGATGTTGTGAATGGCAAGTGGAATTAATTTTTCCGGGAAGTGATTGGGTCCGTAATTATTGCTGCAGTTGGATAATACCACATCCAGATTATAGGTGTGATGGTAAGCGCGCACAAAATGATCGGAAGAAGCTTTTGATGCAGAGTAGGGGGAACGCGGATCGTATTTGGTGCTCTCGGAAAATAATCCGGATGTTCCCAGAGAACCGTAAACTTCATCGGTACTTACATGATAAAAGCGACGGTTTTTTTCTCCGGATTTCGCGGCGTTAAGTAAGTTAACGGTTCCAATTACATTGGTCATTACAAACTCCAGCGGATTAGCAATGGAGCGGTCCACATGCGATTCTGCAGCGAGATGTACTACACCGTCGAAATCGTGTTGAGTAAATAAATCATGAATGAACTTTCCATCTGTAATATCACCTTTTATAAAATGATAATTCGGACGATCCTGAATGTCTTTTAGATTCTCCAGGTTTCCGGCATAGGTTAAATTATCGAGGTTATAGATTTCGTATTGCGGATATTTTTTTACGAATAAGCGCACTACATGTGAACCGATAAAACCTGCACCTCCGGTGATGAGAATTTTTGTCATGATAAATATTTTAGCTTATAGACTCCAGTACGTAAGTTTTTTAATCTTGTTGCGGTAAATTCCTTTTACATCCGTAAGCACGCCGCCTTTCGACATAATGGATGCAAAATATTTTTCATCGAGATCAACATACTCTTTATGATTAACGGCAACAATAACGCCATCGTATCCTTTTCCGATTTTATTTAATCCGAAACCGTATTCATGTTTCAATTCATCGGAGTCGGCATGAGGGTCAACAATATCCACTTTAACACCGAACGATTTTAATTCTTTAAGAACATCGGCAATTTTAGAGTTACGGATATCGCTTACGTTTTCTTTAAACGTTGCACCCATGATCAGGACTTTTGATTTGGAAATATTTTTTCCTGCCGCGATAATTTTTTTCACAGTTACTTTAGCCACATAATATCCCATGGAATCGTTTACATACCTGCCAGAATTGATCACGCGTGCATGGTAGCCTAATGATGCTGCTTTATGCGTTAAATAGTAAGGGTCTACACCAATACAGTGACCACCTACTAATCCCGGATAAAAGCGCAGGAAATTCCATTTAGTTCCGGCTGCTTCGAGTACATCAAAAGTGTTGATTCCCATTTTTCCGAAGATGATGGATAATTCATTCATCAATGCAATGTTTACGTCGCGCTGTGTATTTTCAATAATTTTTGCAGCCTCTGCCACTTTAATACTCGATGCACGGTGTACACCCGGTTCGATAATTAATTCATACACTTTGGCAATAATATCCAATGATTCTGCAGAACATCCGGAAACCACCTTTTTGATTTTGGTAATGGTGTGTTCTTTATCACCCGGATTAATACGCTCTGGTGAATAACCAACTTTGAAATCTTTCTTGAATTTTAATTTCGATTCCTTTTCCAAAACCGGAATACAATCCTCTTCTGTACAACCGGGATAAACGGTGGACTCAAATACGACGTAATCTCCTTTTTTCAAAACTTTTCCAACCGTGGTGGAAGCGCCGATGAGTGGTGTTAAATCAGGAAGATTGTTTTCATCGATGGGTGTAGGAACAGCAACAACGAAGAATTGTGCTTTTTTTAAATCTTCCAGTTTTGCTGTAAAGGTAATGTCGCATCCCTTAAAGGCTTCTTTCGGAAGTTCATTGGAAGGGTCAATTCCTTTTTTCATCATTGCAACGCGTTCTGCGTTGATGTCGAAACCAATCACTTTAATTTTTTTTGCGAATGCCAGTGCAATCGGGAGTCCTACATATCCGAGTCCGATTACCGCCATGGTGGCTTCTTTTTTTACTAGTTGCTTGTATAACATAATCTAATTTTCGTAGTGTTATTTTATTTTTTTGGCGTCGCTTTTAGCGCGTAAATTCGTTCGATGATTTCCACCACCTTTAATCCTTCGAGTGCATTGG
This sequence comes from Flavobacteriales bacterium, assembly GCA_019694795.1. NCBI lineage: Bacteria > Pseudomonadati > Bacteroidota > Flavobacteriia > Flavobacteriales > Flavobacteriales bacterium. Next base: position 11,027 of record JAIBBF010000057.1, read on the forward strand.
TGGTCATGGTTGTTCTGCCTTTGATGGTGTCGGTAACATTGGCAAAAATGTAATGGTGGTTGTTGGCTGATCCTTTGTAGTGACCATAATCGTTGGCTGGATTGGTAGGTGCTAATTCCGGCATGCTATAATCCAGAATGTTGCACACTTCAACTTTATCCATGTATTGTCCTCCAATTTTCACACTTCCTTTACTTCCAATGATTGTGATTGAACTTTCGAGGTTTTTGTCCCAAACAGATGTAGAGTAGTTTATACATCCCATTCCTCCATTTACAAAATCAAAATTCACTAGACCGGAATCTTCAAATTCGGTAAGATCTGTATGGTTGAAATCCTGGAATTTTGCCTGAATATTTTCAATATCACCAAACAACCAGTACATGATATCGATGAAATGCGAAAACTGCGTAAACAGTGTTCCGCCATCCAATGCGAGTGAACCTTTCCAGTTGTCTTTTTTATAATATCGCTCATCACGGTTCCAGTAGCAATTTAATTGAACCATGTAAATATCACCCAGGGTGCCCTGCTCAACAATTTGTTTGATCCATTGGGAAGGTGGCGAATACCTGTTTTGCATAACACAGAAAACGTGTTTATGCACTTGAAGTGATTTAAAAATAATTTCTTCGCAATCCCGCTTCGAAAGGGCCATTGGTTTTTCGCAAACTATGTGTTTCTGGGCCTGCAATGCAATTAAGGAATGTTTGGCATGTAATCCATTGGGAGAACAAACGCACACTACATCAATTTCGGGATGTTCATTAAGCATTTGTTCTGCATCGGTATAAAAGTCCTCTTCTATATTTTCAATGCCCAATTTTTCTTTCGGCTGAATATCGCAAACGGCAATTAATTTGCATTCGGAATTTCTTCGAACCATTTCGGCATGACGCTTTCCGATATGGCCTTGGCCAATTACCGCAAAATTTATTTTTTTCTCTTCACTCACTTGATTCGTTTTACAATGCCATTGCTTAATTCATATTCTTGTCCACTTTCCGGACAAACCGCTTTTCCGTTGGTATCAAATTTCAATTTATGTCCGTACTCGCTCATCCATCCCGTCTGTCTTCCCGGATTCCCAATGATCAATGCATAAGCAGGGACAGTTTTCGTTACCACTGCACCTGCTCCAATGAAAGCAAACTCTCCGATGTTATGTCCACAGACAATCGTCGCATTTGCTCCAATCGAGGCTCCTTTTCCTACATGCGTTTTTGCATATTGATCTTTGCGGTTAACAGCACTGCGCGGATTGATTACATTGGTGAATACCATGCTTGGTCCAAGAAAAACATCATCATCACAAGTGACGCCTGTGTAAATACTCACGTTATTCTGAATTTTGACATTGTTCCCCAATATCACCTCCGGTGAGATGACTACGTTTTGCCCGATGTTGCAGTTTTTTCCGATTTTGCATTTAGGCATGATATGCGAGAAATGCCAAATTCGGGTGCCTTCCCCAATTTCGCATCCTTCGTCAATAACCGCGGATGGATGTGCTGTGTATGCCTGACTCATAAAGGGAAACAAATATACTCAGTGTGAGGGAAAAAACTGAACAATTTGACGGAACATTTGTTTGAAATGCTGAAGTTTAATTATTTGTTGGTACAAATTTCCCCATTTTTTTACCTTTAAGCACCAAAACACAGAATTATGAGAACAAAAAATCGAATTTTTACGGCCTTTTTCGGTCTTTTCCTGGCAGCTTCCGCCTCAGCGCAGCTCACAATACCTGCTCCTAGTCCAACCATTTCGGTGGAGCAACAATTTGCAACTTCAAAGATTTCGCTTAGTTACAGTCGCCCCTCGGTTAAAGGCCGCAAGATTTTTGGCGATTTAGTTCCTTTCGATAAAGTTTGGAGAACGGGTGCAAACGGTGCTACTACCATTTATTTCGGCGAAGAGGTTATGGTGAATGGAACTACCATTGCTAAGGGTAAATATGGATTATTATCTATTCCGGGTAAAATGGAGTGGACATTAATTTTATCAAAGGATACCACTGTAACGTCGCCTGCTGATTATAAACAGGAAAATGATGTTGTTCGTGTAAAATCTAAAATTGTGAAACTTCCGATGTCGGTAGAAACTTTTACAATTGATTTGAATAATTATCGTCCAAAGGGTGATGCGATTGATGTTCGTTTGATGTGGGACCGCACCATGGTTTCTTTTACTGTTTCTGCCAATATTGATGCGAAAATCATGGCTCAGATTGAAACTGAAATGAAAGGTGAAAAGAAGCCGTATTATCAGGCTGCCCGTTATTATTTTGAAAACGGTAAAGATTTAAAGAAGGCTTTAGAGTGGATTACAGAAGCTGTAAATCAACGTCCGGATGCCTATTGGATTATTTTGATGAAAGCTAAAATTCAAAAAGAATTAAAGGATTACGATGGTGCCATTGCTACTGCGAAATTATCCATTGAAAAGGCGAAGGCTGATCAAAATGATGATTACGTAAAAATGAATGAGCAATTAATCGCTGAGTGCGAGAAGTTGAAAATGAAAAAATAAGAATAGCTTCATGAATAAAAAAGGACTGTCATTTGGCAGTCCTTTTTGTTTTACTATATGTTGAAGTGTTTTTTGAAGTTTTACTTTTTTTATTTTTTTTCAGGTAATCTATTTCCCGACTGAGCTCTTCAATTTTTTTATTCAGCATCTCAATTTGCGTTTCCTGCATTTTTTTTGATTCTTCGAGCAAATAGTATTTCTTAAAAATCTGAGAATCGATTTCAGTTTTTTCTGCTATTTTTTTCAGGCTAAAATTATTTTCCACATCATAGCTGGACTTTGGTGTGCGAAGGTCCTGTGAAAGCAGCGCAAAAAAATCTGTTTCCAGCACAACACAGATTGATCTTAATAGGAAGGTATCTATTTCTTTTCGGTCGAAAATATTGTACACCACATTTCTACTTCTGTTGATTTTTTTCGAGAAGCTGGTAACGGTCATCCCCTTATTGTATAAAGTCCTTTTGATGATTTGTCCCATGTGTACAGCCATGAAACAAAAGTACCTTGTGTGTATTTATAATTCATTTATAATTGTATCGAATTGTGATACATATGTGTAATATTTATTGTGACAGTGTAATAGATAATACACATTAATGAATAATATCAGTTACAGTTATATTTTATGGATTTCGGTGAAATTTTCGATGGAACTAAACCATTCTGTAGTTTTGATCAACGGAAACCACGATGGTTTTTTCAAAATAAAATACCTGTAGCTGGAGAATTTCCATTTTTCAGGTGATTTACAAATGCCGCTTTTAATGGGATTATTGTGGATATAGATGACCAGTTCCAGCAAATATTGAAATCCACTGATTGCTTTTCGTTGAAATGGATTCATGAACAATCCTCCTTTTCGTTTACGTTGATTATTTAATGCAATGGTATAGGAGATTTGTAGTTTGGTGATTTGATGTATGATGAGTTGATTGTATTCTCCCGGACTTAGTTCTTTAGGTTCCATATTGAGTTTGTCCCACTGGATTTCCTCTATATTCTTTGTTAATATCAAAAAATGATAGTGATTAGGCATCAGACAGAAACAGGCAACATGGGCAACGGGGGAAACAAACTGTTTGAATTTCCTTAGGAAGAAGGAGTAATTGTCATCATTATAAAACATTATTTCATTTCCGTGTGCTCTGTTGTACAGGTGATAATAATGGTTTTCAAGGATAGGATGTAGTGGTTTTGCAGGCATGGCTTTTAGGGGTAAAGTGCTTT
>JAIBBF010000058.1 GCA_019694795.1 Flavobacteriales bacterium
ACATATTGATCGGAATGAATATGTGAAAAGATTAAATCTTCACCAATGAAGGTTGGTGTAATCGGAAAACCGGTCATTCCTAAGCACGACAATAAAAACACAAATGCTAAACGCGGATGTTCAAAGGAATGTCCGTGAAAATTTGCCAGATCGAAATTCTTTTCTCTTTGCTGCAAATAACGTAACACCGCCAAACCTGCTATACCCGATACAACCACTCCACTCAGGTATAAAAACACATGCTGCAAATTAAAATGCTCGTTAAATGAAATAGCAAGAGCATTCCAACAATGATTCATGATTAAATAAAACCATGCTTCCAACACATGTTTACGTTCGCTGAATGCTTTAAGTGTTAAGGCTAAACCAAATAAAGAAAACACAGCAGGCAAATAGGCTTTTACTTCTGCAGGAATAATTTCTTCCGATACAAAAAGGAAAAATAATCCCAATGCATATAGCGGAAAAAACAAAATGAAAGCGCGACGGAATGTCAGGAACCGCAACTGATACCCGACCCATTTAATGGGCGACCACAAATAGCGGTACATGATCATATCGAGATTAAATTCTTTTACCGACAACATGTAAAACGAATAAGCCATACGCTTGGGAAAACTATCCTCAATGGTTTCCGGACGCGGTTTAAAATTAAAAAACTGCTCGCGGATCAAATAACTTACCACCGATGGTGAAACCAATAGCTGATACGTTCTTAAAAATGCATTTCCTGCAAAGTGAATTAAGGCCAGATCATCCAGTCCAAATGCAATTTCTACGAAGATGAGTCCGATTTGAGAAATGGAAGAATAGGCTACCTGACTTTTAATGGACGATTGCACCCTTCCAATTGCAGAAGCCACCGCGCTTGTACATAATCCCAATGAGATAATCAGAATTTTCATCACCGTTTGGTGCTCCCAGAAGGGATAGGTACGAAGTAAGATAAACGCACCAATATGAACCGATAGAGAAGCATAAAAAATAGCACTGGAAGGTGTGGGTCCCTCCATCGCTCGCGGTAACCAGGAAGAAAAAGGTAATTGCGCAGATTTTGCTGCTGCAGCCAATAGAATCATTGCAGTAATAGCGATGCCAATAAAACTGTGTTCCTGCAAATGATGATTCACCAGTTCCGCATTGTTCAGTTTTGCAAAAGTTACATTCTCATGCCAGAGATGGTGACTCATCCACATCGCCAAAATTAAACCGATATCACCAATACGATATACTGAAAATACTTTCATGGCATTTTTCACCGGTAAATAACGGTGCCAGTAAAATGCAATGAGTAAGAAAGAAGAGATCCCCAGCATTTCCCAACCAATAAATAAAGTTTCTATGTTTCCGGATAAAATGGTGATGTTATATCCGAGATAGAAAAATAAAATCGTATTGAAAAAGCGTTTGTATCCATTCTCACGGTGCATGTAAAAACGGGAGTACATGGTGACCATAAACGTAAGAAAGGCACCAACCAATAAATACACTGCGGTTACTTTATCGAAATAAAGTGAAATAAAAAATTCATAGCCTTCCGATTTAAATAAGGATAAATCCTTAATGGAAATGGTATGATGCTGATGAAACAACCAGTAAATAGTGAAGGCTACTCCAAGGAGGAATTGGAGTCCCACAGAAACAAATGCCGTTCCTGAAATCCATTTTTCTTTTGTTGCAGGTAGTAGTAAACTAAACAACAATGCCGAAAATGGTAAAAGCAAAAAGAGGTGAATAAAATGTTCCATAATCATGCATTAGTCGGTTATGATCACCGGTAAATTGTCCATACTTTTTTCAAATTCCCGATCCAGATCATGCACTTCAGGAACACGATCACGGAAAGGATGATAAACTTCCCATTGTCCGTTTTTAAAATAAAACAGTTCGCGGTCGGCCGGACGTACAGCCACTAAATGCACCCATTCCTTTTCGAACCATTCATAGGTATCGGCATTGCTTTGAATGGTTTTAAGAATGACATCCGGATCATGCTCCACAATGATGAGGAGACGAATCGGATCGTGGACTTCGATCATTTGCGAGGGTAATCCAGGACGCAGATCACCATCGGCTCCGTTGGCCACTCCGAATAATCCCATCACATTGTGGGGCAATTTTGTTCCGGCACCGAGTTTATAATTATCAACCCGGGAAAAATAATACTCCAGATTTATACCTCCGCACACGGGTGCAGCTGCCTTTAAAATACCGAACAAATATTTTCCATCCGGATCTATTCCGAAATTATAGGAATTCATAAATGCTCTCCGGTCGAGAAATAATCCTTTGGTTAATTCTCTTCGTCCAACAATACACAAAGTATTCGTTGCATGGTTTAATTCCGGACGAGGCTCAAACAAGGAAACAGCGCGCTCACGGATACGATCGTGCACCGAGTGGAGATCTGCTCCTGTATTGATTGATTCGAAGCGGCGGGAGCGTTCTTTTGCATTCGCATCAAGTGCCTGCTCAAACAGTTTTATGTTTTTCTGATGCAATTCCTGATTGGAAGGAAATATACTTTCTTCATCGTAAAACATTATTTCATCCCGCGTGGTATCGTGAATCGCGCCGATGAATTGGGTGTTTTCCGGAATATCAATTCCCTTTTGCTTTAATGCTTCACGCACTTTCGGATGATTGGCCATAAAGCTGATCACGCGTGCATTTACGGAACCGGGACGACCCGAGCATGCTCCGCAATCGTAAGCCGAATAATGCGGATTGTTTACACTGCTTGCACCATGTGAAACCATGTAAATCAACGGAGCAAAATTTTCAATTAATCCGATAGAACGTAAAACACCTTCTACACGAACAATCATTTCCTCAATGGTAAAACCAACTTGCAATCCATTTTCTTTATGATCGGGATTGGTGCATTCTATTTGCAAGCGCGATCCTTTTTCCATGTGACGGAAAGAAGAAGCCGCTGCTTCTGAAATTCGCGGTCGAAAAATATTGGAGAACAAACGCAAGGCCGCCCAGAATCCAACCGTCTGAGAAATGATCCAGCCACGTATTAATCCATGCGAACGTTTGGAAAGGTGAACATCTTTTTTCCGTTTACCTTTTGCTTCAAGCTCTTTAATTAAATAGTTGGGCGTTACCGGTGCGGGACAAAGCTTCGTTACAAATTTTCCGCCTGCGGGTTTGTAAAAAAACTCTACTCCAAAAAATCCGGGAGTACCATAAGTCACACAATTCCCATCCGCATGCTCCAGATGTCGACGTATAGAACATTCGCGATCGTCGATACAAAACGCTGCCTGAAAAGAAGGATGTGCAGGCACCGGACGGTCTTTGCGGTTGCGTAAGAGTCCAGCCAATACTTCATCATAATAACTCCATTCGTAGGACTCCTGCCATAAGCGAATGACATCATGTAATTCTGAATTTTCTACCGGAGCAAATAAGGGAATCGGAACTTCTTTTACCCGTTCGCACAAAGGCTGCCAGTTTTCACCCAGGAAACTTTCCATGGCATCGATCTCCAATAAAAGTTCCAGAATAATTAAATCCGACAAGGTGATTTTTCTTCGGTCGAGCAATCCTTCCGGTTGAGATTCAAGAACAGCCACCATACCCGACCAGCCCGGATGTGCAAATTGCTGATCGTATATATAACTTTCAAACAAACGTTCATCCCCAACAATGCGTTGTAACAGGGTGTGAATTTCGAGTCGTTCTTCCATGACCATTTTCTTCACCTTTTGGGTGCGGAAAAAACTGGTAAAACTATTGCGTTCCATTTCACGAATGGAATTCAGGAAATTTTTATGGCTAATTGGAAAATTCCAAATTGAAATTCCCTGATCGAGATAGCTGCAAAGAATGCGGAACAACAAAGGATGAACCATGTTGTCGAGATCGATACCGAATTGTTTTTTCCATTGCGAGCGCAATTTTCCAATGCGTGGTTCTCCTTGTGTGGAATAGGAGTTGTGCAGCATTTTTTCTTTCCACTCGCTTAGTGCTGCTTCACCTTTATTCCGGCGAATACGGTCTTCAATAATTTCTTCGCGGATTACTTTTTTAGAATACAACTCGCGGTATTCACGAAGTGATAAGGTAACGCGGTAACCGAACATTTCTTCGGCCATGGATAATCCCTTAAAAAAGGAATTATGCTGGAACGCATGCAGCGTATTGTGGTGAACAAAATCTTTTAATGGCGCCTGGGCAGGCAGGTAATGATGCAATTGATGAAGGACATGATGTTCATCAAAAACATGGTGTTCAGTTTTCATAGTAGGACGAATAATTTGAAAATGGACAATGTTTTTAATTCTAAAAACTGTCCTGAATCAAATCAGTAATGTCCTTACCCGAAGATATACCGGCGTTGAGTAATTGGAAGAAGGTTCGGAATGTATTCCGTAAAAAATAAATGGACTAGGGAAAAATTCTAAAGTAGAACATTGAAAGGTGGACAACAGAAGCTCGCTGCGTTCATCGCCTTTATCCTTTTCAACGATTAATTCATCCGCTTCGGGAACCGCGTTGTAATCGGTGGCAGAAGGAAGTGCTTTTTGTAATACACAGATTGATTTTTCCGTTTCTTTTATTTCAGAGAAATAATGTTGAACGGAAAACAAAAATACCAGTTGGATCAGACCAAAGGTGATGAGGCGGTTAATGCGGGACGAACACATAACGATAGTGCAAATATCGTTAATATTCGTCAGTTCGCACTTGATGTGCCGTTAAAAAAGAGTTAATACCCTTATTTCAGCATTTCCTTAACCGCAGCTTCCAGTTGGAGATCCTGGCCCTTTAGGACAGTGTTCCAGTCGTTCTCCACCTGAATATCCGGAACCAGATCATGGTTTTCCACCAGATAACCATCTTTTATACTGCGCATTCCAACTTGTGGAATTCCGAATACCGTACTGTAATCAATCATGGTTTCCCACCAAACTGCCGTACCTGTACCGGGAACCGGCATACCAATCAGTTTTCCGATCTCAAGCGCTCTGTAGGTATAGGGGAAAAGATGCGCATCGGAATAATTTCCTTCCGACATTAACACACATGAAGGTTTTTGCCATTTATTCAGTGGTTCACCACCCATGTTTTTTTGTCCCCGCGGTTCAAAATTCATGTAACGTTTTCCGCTTAGCAAAGTGGCCAAATCATCATGCAGCCATCCTCCGCCGTTAAAACGCGTATCAACAATCAATGCCGATTTGGTATTTAAATTCCCAAGAGCTTTATCGAAAACTTCTCTAAAACTTTCACTGTTCATTCCCTCTACATGAACATAACCAACCTTACCACCTGAAAGTTGATCCACCATTTTTTCGCAGTTTTGAATAAAACGCAAATAAGCCAAATCACTTTCTTCCCATTGAGAAATCGGCTTAATGGTTTCGGTCCACACCGCTGCATCTTTCTTAAACTCCACCAATACCGTTTTTCCCGCTTTGCGATTTAATAAGGAATAAATATTTGTGTTTTCATCAATGCTTACACCGTCTATCGCGGTGATGAGTGTACCTGCATTTATTTTTCCGCTTTGGAGTAGTGGACTTTTTGGCATTAACTCCGCAATCTTATATCCTTTTCCGGAATAAGTCTGATCATAATAACAACCCAGCGATGCGGTTTGATCGCCATTTGGGTTCATAGAACGAAAACTTGCTCCGGTATGTGAGGCATTCACTTCTCCAAGCATTTCAGAAAGTAATTCGGCAAAATCCTGACCGGTACGAATTTCTGCAACATGTTTTCCGTATTCTTTCTTGTAAAAATCCCAATCTACACCATGCAGGTCTGCCACGTAAAATTTCTTTTTGAGTTGTCGCCATGCATGCTCAAACATGTAAGCGCGTTCTTCATTGGGTTTCCATTCGTATTGACCATCCACTGAAATTGGACTAACACTTCCGGAGCTTACATCGATTTTAACCAAAACACCATTTTTCATCAAATAGATGTTCTTCTCTTCCTTATCGAATTCCAATCCCGAAGGAGAACTTCCCATTTTAGCCAGCAATTTGGTTTCACTGTCTTTAAATTTGGTGGTCCATAAATCAAATCCTTTATCGAACTGACACAAATAAAACATCTGTGAAGCATCTTTGGTTATCAAATAATCCGATAAAAACGAAGAGTGAATCGTTAAACGAACCCTGCGATCCTGCAATCCATCTTCATCAATTTTTAAAGCTTTTACTTCTTCTTTTTTCTCTTCTTCTTTTTTACTGTCCTTTGTGTTTTTGCCCTTCGCTTCTTCTTTGCCCTTGTCTTTATCTTTATCCTTTTCTTTTTGGATTTCCTCTTCGTATTCTTTTTCCATTTTTGTAGCCGAGAATTTTTTCCAGGCCTCCTTGGTCAGAAATATCGCCTCAACATCCGTTTGCGATCCCCAGCTACCGTGCGAGCGGAATCCGTATTTATCGGTGGTCCATGCAATCATTTCTCCATCCATCATAAACTTTGGATTACCGTTTCCATAACCACTGCGTGAAATGTTTACCGGTTTTTTTCCGCCATCGGCACTTACTAATCCGATGTTTGAACTCCAACGCTCATTTTCAAAAAATTCAACCAAAAGCCATTTGCTGTCAGGAGCCCAAACAAAATTCTGGTCGCCATCGGAGTAGGAATAATTGTAAGATCCCTCCATAGCCGTAACACTTTTTCCGCTCGCCAAATCCAAAACTTTCACCGTGGTTCTTTCTTCGAGATAAGCAACTTTTTTTCCATCGGGAGAATACTTGGGCTGAAATTCTTCTTCTGCTTTATTACTAAGGCATTTTTCGGTGATGAGCGTACTGTTGTAAAAATATTTTTCGTCGGCATTACTTAAGCTGGCTTCAAATAAATCCCAACTGCTTCCGCGTTCGGCAGCATAAAGCAATTTTTTTCCATCAGGAGAAAATGAAACCGAACGTTCTTGTCCGGGTGTATTCGTAATGCGCTTGGTGGTGCTGTGATTTACGGAGCTCACAAATACATCACCGCGATATATTAATGCGACTTCTTTCCCATTGGGAGAAAGTGCAAATTCCGAAAAACCGTTTCCGGCCGACATCGGAATCAGTTCATTTTGCTGAACATCTGCTTTTACTATAATATTTACTTTTTGCGATGTATTATTTTTGAATAAGTAAATTTCTCCATCGAAACTATAGCACAAAACTCCGTCTTTAGAACTGCTTAAAAAACGAACAGGATGTTTTTCGTGTTTAGTGATTTGCGATTGGTGCGACTCGCCATTAATGGATCCTTTCCAAATATTAAATGAACCGGACTTTTCGCTGAGAAAATAATATTCGCTATCATTTATCCAAACCGGATTTCGGTCTTCACCTTTCCAGGTGGCCACTTTTTTAAATGATTTAGCTGCTACATCGTACAACACAATATCGCGCGTAACGGAGGAGGTATGGTGTTTTCTCCATTGATCTTCGTATCCTTTACGGTCGTGCATTAAAATCATTTTTCCATTCGGAGAAAACTGCAATGCTTCTGCCGGTGCACTGAAATTCATTTTTTCTCTTCCGCCATTTATTGAAACGGAATAAATCTCATGCAACACACGCGAGGGGAACATGGCGTTTTTATGATCATCTAAACGGGCCGATCCGTACCACACTTCTTTCCCGTCGGGAGAAAAGGTGTAAGGGAAATCTGAAGAAGAATGATAGGTTAAACGAAGTGGTTCTCCTCCTTCTGCCGATACCAAAAACACATCATAATTTCCATTGCGGTTGGATGCAAATGCAATTTGTTTTCCGTCGGGACTCCAAACCGGCATAAAATCATAAGCGCTATTCGAGGTAATCTGCCGTGCTTGTCCACCTTCCGACGACACCACCCAAACATCTCCATAGGCTGCAAAAGCAATTTGTTTTCCGTCGGGAGAAATACTGGGGTAACGGTACCAGGATGCAAAAAGGGAAGTTTGTAACAATAGAGCACTTAAAATAAAGGCCAGTCTCATAGCAGTGGTTTTTGGATTTAAACTAAATGTAAAACAAAAAGAGAATTCAAACGAACAATTTTATATTTTTAATTGAAATCCTAATTATTTCAGTATGATTGTTCACCACGTTATCTCATCCCGGCCGTTAAAGTCTGTTTCCAGAGGCTACACGTATAAACGTCCCCTCATTGCCACCGAAAAAAACGGTGATGCCGCGAATGAATTTCTAAGTTTTGGAAGATATACCGTGGAAGATGAGCTCAAAGCTCCGTTCTTCGTTCATAATGGAAATCACCCCGAAAGCAGAGATTATTATTTTCGTCCCGATGGCTTCCACCAACCCGGGGAAGAAAGCTCTTCCTTTTTGCGCGAAATGTTTGCGGGACTAAAAGCAGAGGGGGAAGATCTCTTATATATCTATTTATTCGGTTTCGGAAATAACGTTCATTCCGAAATCCACAAACAATTGGAGCCGCTCCATAAACATTACTACAAGAACAAGGACTGGGGTTCTCCGGTAGGCAGAATTTTATTGCTCAGCTGGCCTTCTCAGGGAAAAGCTGAGTATAAGCACGGCGAAGAAAAGGATGTAGAAAAAATGGGAATCATGCTGGCAAGTTTAATGGTTAAACTATTTAACTACATGCAAGCCGATCCCGATCAACTCTTCGAAAACTGGTCGCCAAAACTTGTATTCCACGCACAATCGATGGGAAACCGGATTCTTCAAAAAATGATGCTTGAATTGGAAGCGCTGGAACAAAATGGCGTGATTTCAGAAAACCAATTCAACGGTTTTTTCCACCGGCTGGTGATGACAGGTGCAGATTTGGATGAGGACACTATGTACATTGAGCAGGACACTCCCAAAAACGGTATTCATGCGCTGGCAAAACGTGTTATTTTATTTCACAATAAAGACGATAAAGCACTTTGGATTTCAAGAAATATTTTCGGCAGTAGTCACCGCCTGGGCGGCGATGAAGCTCCGGATCCGCGGCGTTTGCCTGATAATGTAGATCTCGTTTTGTTAACGCGAAAAGATGCAGGATTTATTGGTCACAATTATTTCCAAAACAAAGAATGTATTATCCGCAATCTGTTTAAAGCACTGCACGAAAATTACTTTAACGGAGAACCCATTCAGGAAGGAAAACGATTACTGGCAGAATTTGATCCGGAGGAAAATAAATTTATCCGTTCGGAGTATTTGGCTTAGTGGCGGGACCTTTACCTGTTCCATTTTTTTTCTTCTTAAAAAATGGTTTTTTCTTTCTGGAATGTGAAGCGGAGGATTTATCAGAGTCCGATTCTTTCCATCCTTTACCGATCTCTTCCGGAATTTCCATGCGCTTTACTTGCTGACCAATCAATGTTTCTATGCGGCGGAATTTTGGAAAATCCTTGCGGCTGATTAAGGTAATGGCCGTTCCGGTAGAAGCAGCGCGTGCTGTTCTTCCAATGCGGTGTACATAATCTTCTGCATCATGCGGAGCATCGTAGTTCACTACCAGATCAATTCCCTCTACATCTATTCCCCTCGATAAAATATCGGTTCCTATCAGAATTCTGATTTTATGATTCCGGAAATCGAGCATGATTTCCTCGCGTTCGGCTTGCTTTAAATCGGAATGAAATCCTTTACAGGAAAATCCTTTTTGACGGATGTTTCTGTAAAGATCTTTTACCTTGTCCTTGCTCGATGAAAAAATAATGATGGACTGATATTTTTCGTCCTTTAAAACAGAATACAAGAGCTTATCTTTTTCATCATCATTTAAAAAATAAACCTGCTGATCAATTCCTGCGGCCGGCTTAGAAATAGCAACGGTAACCTCAGCGGGATTGATTAAAATAGAAGTAGCGAGTTGACGGATTTTGGTGGACATGGTTGCGGAAAACAATAGCGTTTGTCTTTCCTTTGGAATATGAGAAATGATGCGCATGATGTCATCATAAAAACCCATATCCAACATACGATCGGCTTCGTCCAATACCAAAAAGCGAATGGAACTTAGATCTAATACACCGCTGATTAAAAACGACAACAATCGTCCGGGTGTAGCAACAATAATTTCAACTCCCGATTGAAAGGCTTTTTTCTGCCGTTCCCAAACTTCTCCTTCTCCTCCACCATATACCGCAATTGAGCTCACATTCACAAAATAGCTTAATCCTTCAATCTGGCGGTCGATTTGCACAGCCAGCTCCCGGGTTGGTGCAAGTATTAATACACTGGTTTTTTCGGAAGGTTCTTCCAGTAAACGATGCACAACGGGCAAAACAAAAGCCGCCGTTTTTCCTGTTCCGGTTTGTGCGCAGGCAATTAAATCTCTCCCCTGAAGCACCAGGGGAATGGATTGTTGTTGAATGGGTGTTGGGCGGAGAATGTTCATTGCGTCCAACGCATCGAGAATATAATCGTCGAGACCCAGGTCTGCAAATGCCAATTCGGTGTTATCCATGTGGCCAAGTTACCATTATTTCAACAGTTGAGCAATTACCGTTAGTTTTATAAATCCAACCTTTGGTAGTATTATGACAAGAAAGCGCATGTTGAATGATCCTTTTGTTTTACTTTGCAGCACTTCGTTCAACTATGAAACGCTTTCTACTTTTTGCCGCGGCAATTTTTCCTTTTACTGTATTCTCACAAATGAATGTTGCCACAGGAGGCAATAACAGCGATCCTTTATTTTTAGGTCCCAATGTTTTATCCGGTGGCGGACTATCCATTTTCAATGTCACCTTTTCGGGTAACAATGCGCAACAGGTGGGCTATTATTCAAATGCTTATTCAGCAATCGGATCTTCATCGGGTGTAGTTCTATCTACCGGTAAAGCCATTTCTGCCGCTCAAGCGAACGATAGTTCTGCAACTTCTGCATCCATTGGAAACAGCAATCCCAGTGATGCCGACCTTCTGACGCTCGGTAACGGAAATTCAATTTTCGATTGGTTCATTATGGAATTTGACGTTCAGGTTACCGGTAACCAATTCGGTATGCGTTATGTTTTTGCCTCTGAAGAATACCAGGAATATGTTTGCGGAAATGATGCAGATGTATTTGCCATTTTAATCAGCGGTTCAGGAATCAGTGGCACGTTTCAAAACAATGCCGATCTCATTTCGTTGGTTCCCTCCTCGAGCATGCCTGCCGGAATTAATTCCATTAACAACGGAACTCCCGGTGTGTTCGGCAACGTTGGTGGTTGCATCAACTCGGGCTCATCTGCCTATTATAACGATAATATTTCCGGTCTATTCGAATTCGACGGGTATACCGATAAACTTACCGCAACCGCAGATGTTGTATGCGATTCTGTTTATCACATAAAAATCATTCTTGCAGATATTGGAAACGATGGCTTCGATAGTGGTTTGTTTCTGGAAGAGCGCGGTGTTTACAGTAACGGTATCGGCTATTTCGATGGCGGCGCTTTTTCCGATTCAATCATTGTAGAAGGATGTCGTCCCTTTGATATTAACATCTATAACCCAACCGGATTTGTTCAGGGACAAAACATCAACATCACCCTGGGTGGTACCGCAACCAATGGCACCGATTACAACAATATCCCAAGCACTTATACCTTAAGTTCAAATGATAGTTTAATTACCATTCAAATTGTTCCGATCGCCGATGGAATTACCGAAGGATTTGAAACCGTTGTTATTTCGTATTCCCTCACCACGCCTTGTGGTGAACAGATTCCGGTTACCTATACGCTCTATATTCAAGATGAAAATCCGCTGGTAGTAGGCAACATGAATTCGAATACTACTATTTGTGCCGGAGAAACCGTTACACTGAATTTAAATGTGAGCGGCGGATTCCCTGCTTATACTGTTTTGTGGAATGGCGTTGCGCAGAATAATGTTATTGTTGCTCCCACTCAAGACATCACCTATGTGGCAGAAGTGATTGACCAGGCAGGTTGTTATTGGTCGCAGAGTTTTAATGTGGATTACAATGCAAATCCAATTGTAAATGCTGGTCCTGATATAACCGTATGTTCTGGACACGATCAGGTTTTAGGTGCTCAAATTGATGGTTATTCCGGTGCCAGTTATCAGTGGACACCATCAGCAGGATTAAATGCAAGTAATCTTGCTTATCCAACATTTAATTCTTCTACCGGTCACACCTACACGGTGAATGTAACAACAGCTGCGGGATGTACCGGATCAGATCAGGTAATTGTAACCGTACTTCCATCACCCTCGGTGAATGCGGGTCCCGACCAAACGATTACTTATTTACAAACCAATTGTTCGTTGAACGGAACTGGAGCAGGAAATGCGATGTGGAGTCCGGATTATTATTTAACCTGCAGCAATTGTTTTATTCCCACTGCAGCACCAATGGTGACAACCACCTACACATTAAGTGTAACCGGCGCAAACGGTTGTGTATCTACCGACGATGTAACCGTAACCGTTGATGTGCCAAAAGATGTTTTTGTCCCCTCCGCATTTTCTCCGAATAACGATGGCAACAACGATGTGTTGTATGCAAGAGGATACACCATTTTACACATGCACTTTATTGTTTATGATTTATGGGGACAGGTCATGTTTGACTCCTTTCAACCCGACAAAGGTTGGGATGGAACTGTAAATGGAGCTCCGGCTTCGGTTGGATTATATGTTTACACTCTCGAAGTAGAATATGTTAATGATGCAGGAACAGCCACCTTTTCCGGTGAAGTAAATCTGGTACGATGAAAAAGAACACACTCCTTCTATTAAGTCTTTGTTTTGCCGGAAAGGTATTTGCACAGGATGCACATTTTACTCAATTTGAAAATTCACCCTTTTTCATAAATCCTGCCTCTGCGGGAATGGTTGAACAGAGTGATTACCGTGGCTCATTGATTACCCGCAACCAATGGCATAAACTGGTTCGTCCCACCAACTCCACCATGATTTCTGCCGATGTTCCCTTATTACGTTATCAAGGCGGAGAGCGCAGCAGAAGTAATTTAGGTTTGGGTTTGTATTATGGTTTTTCCACCATGGGTGATAATAAAACGCGACAAACCCAAATGGGCATTGCGGTGAGTGGAATTACAACGGTGGGTGAACACAAATACCTTAGTCTTGGGATTTCCGCCGGCAAAGGAGGATTCAGAAATGACCTCAGTGCAGCAACGTGGGATAATCAATACGACGGCTTTCAATACGACGCATCACTTCCGAGCAATGAAGCATACAACGGAATGTTAAAAGCCAGGTATTTCGATTTGAATGCGGGATTAAACTTTTTAAGTCTTTCGCGCAAAAACGGAGCGAGTACCAATATTGGTGCATCAGTAGCACACCTCACTTCGCCAAAATTAAAAAATGATCCTTTACTAAATGGAAATATAGATCCACGCATCACCGCTTATTTTCGCTCGGAGATTGATTTAAAAATTAAAAATGCGCATCCGATCTTTTTAATTCCCCGTGCTATGTTTGCCATGCAGGGGGTCCACATGGAAATTCAGGCAGGAGCCAGTTTATTTGTATCCACCCAACCCACCTCGCAGGTAACTTCCTTTAAACACAAAACCGGAATTGAAGGAGGCGTGATGTATCGTTATAATGATGCTTTGGGTCTTTTAGCGGCCTATAAGAACGAAAATCTGAGAATCGGTCTTTGTTACGACCTGAGTGTTTCGGTTTACGGAGAAGCGCTGAAACGTCGCGGTGGGGCAGAATTAAGTTTGATCTATTACGGGATCAACAAAAGTTTAAGAGACCGCAAGCCGATTTACGAATAAGCAATGAACAGGCATAAAATGAAATAGGGGGCACTAGGCCCCCTATTCTCATTTGAGAAAATCTCAAAATTACTTAACGTGCTTAGAAACAACTTTCGCAAGTTCGAACATAGAGATTTGACCTTTTCCGCCGAATACAGCTTTAAGCTTAGCATCAGCATTGATCATACGCTTGTTCTTTTGGTCTTGAAGTTTGTTCTTCTTAATGTAATCCCAAATCTTCTTAACGATTTCGGTACGCGGCATAGCCTTGTTACCTACAACTTCAGCTAAAACTGCGCTTGGAGTAAGAGCACGCATGAAAGCCTCATTAGGCTTACGAGCGGTTTTCTTCTTTGGAGCAGCAGCTTTCTTAGCAGCTTTCTTAGGAGCAGCTTTCTTAGCAGCAGCTTTCTTAGGAGCAGCTTTCTTAGCTGGTTTCTTAGCAGCAGCTTTCTTAGCAGCTGGTTTCTTAGCAGCAGCTTTCTTAGCAGCTGGCTTCTTAGCAGCCGGCTTCTTAGCGGCAGCTTTCTTTTTTGGTGCAACTTTCTTTGCCATGATGATAGATTTTGTTTGTGCAATTTGGAAATAGTAATTCAAATAACAATGGGGGAAGGCAAAAAAATTTCTAACCGAGTTGCTAACAAATTCACA
>JAIBBF010000059.1 GCA_019694795.1 Flavobacteriales bacterium
CCAACTACCATGTTGTAGAAGGTAAAAAATACGTGTACATCGAAAAATTTCAGGACTCCTTACAGAGTTACGTAGCTGAGGTAATCGATTACGATAAGCGATTGGATATTGCAGTTCTTCGTGTAACAGACCCACAATTTAAAGCGCTGAAAACAATTCCGTTTTCATTTGCAGATGGAGAAACGATGATCGGACAAAAAGTATTTACATTGGGATATCCGAAAAAAGAAATTGTTTATTCTGAAGGACCCATCAGCTCTCTCACCGGTTTCCGCAGTGATACTATAGCACTTCAGTTATCGCTTCCGGTTAATCCTGGAAATTCTGGTGCTCCAGTGTTTTCTGAAAACGGAGAATTAATCGGAGTAATTACCGGGAAGAACACACAAACAGATGGTGAAGCTTATAGTGTAAAAGCAGAACATATTCTGAATTTCCTCAACGAATCGGATAAGTTCGAATTTAAACCTTTGCGCAGATCCGTTTTACGTGGCAAAAAAATTACCGATCAGGTGAAAACACTCGATCAGTTTATCTTTGTTGTTAAGGCCTGATTTTATTCTGAATTGAAATAAAAAAAGGGAACCTGATGGTTCCCTTTTTTATTGAATATGATTCATTAAAATTCTCTCTTTTCGATGTAAAGGAAATCATGTCCGGTCGTTGAATTTCCACTTGTATTGTTGCCTCCGTTATTGTTTGGAGTAACCGTTTGGTTTGGCGGTGGATTCTTCTTTTCTTTTTTGCGACCAATTCCTTCTTCGTTCACTGTTATTTTGGTGTTTTTGGTCGTGTCTTTATTTATAACAGGACGTTCCTTTTTAACATTCTTGTTCTTGGTAGTGTCGGCAGTTTGTGCGGAAACTCCGAGTCCCAGTACCAGAAATGAGCTAAGAAGAAGTAATTTTTTCATGGGGTAATTTTTTGGTTCTGTAATATAAAGTCAAATCTCATGCCATTAATGGCGTAATAGGTTCGCTGCTTCTTCGGCAGTGATGATTTTTCCGTTGAAATCGCCAATTATCATGCTCTTTTTGAGGCCGATATCCTGCGCTTTTTTCAATGCTGCGTTGGCTTCTTCTTTGGTAGAAAATGCTCCGTAGAGGTAAATGATCTCACCATTATCACCCAGTTTGGGTGCCACCTGACCAAGATCGAGGAACATGTCGAGCACTTCGGTTGGAATATCGTTGCGGTAAGAGCCGACCAAAATTTTATACTTCACAAGTCCCGGATCCACCACCGATTTTTTAATATCCGTTTTTTCGTCGATGTTCAAATCAGTGGTTGTCGCTCCTTCGGATAAGGTTGCACCTACATTTTCTAATTTCTGACGTTCACCTTCTTTGTAGGCCACAACAAAAGCTCCTGAATAACCTTTCATATCCAATGCCGCTTTGTGCTCTGCTGCTTTTTCGTAGCTGGTAAATACACCGGAATAATAGCGGGTAATTTTATCGGGACCCGTAACCATTAATAAGCCGGGAACATCCTTAAACACTTCCGGAGAAACCGGTTTATTGAAAGCGCCGATCTGAACACGGAACAATACAGCTTTATCGTCGGTATTAGAAGTGGTAGGATCTTTCGGTAATTTATCATCAGGGATTTTAGAGATGGTAGTTACAGTACCATTGTCTTTCGGGTCTTTAGAATTCGTTGTGTTCGCCGTGGCAACACCTTCTACATTATGACCTTCCTGTTTCAATTCATTACTGCGTGCAATGGCTTCTTCGATATTGGCGTAGTCTCCGATTACATAGTAAACCGTATCGTTCGATTTGATGGTTTTAAAGTCTTTCATGCTGAGGAGTTTTCTAAGATCCTCAGGATTGACCATCGTTTTTTCATTTCCGACTACCACTACGAATTTAGTGCCTGTCTTGGGACGGGATTGTCCCCATATAGCAAATTGCGATTCATCGCGGATGGTTTCGAATTCTACATATTGACCGGTAGAATCGATGTACCGTAAATACCGCTGGTAAATTTGTTCGTCGCTTAGAGTTACACCTTTGTTATCGACGTAATTTCCTTTCGGAGTTTCAAGTTCATCGTCGCGAAAATCGGGGACGAGATCTTTGTCTTTATCCAATGGACAACCTCTTTTATCTACGGCAACACCTTTTGGCGTAAATGCACAATCGTCGAGGAAGTCAACCACTAAATCCTTATCACTATCCACGGTATCTTTTGCTAAATAATCCAGCATTTCATCATCGATAATGGGTTCTTCCTTGTCGGATTTTGGAGGACCTAAACGCTGCAGATCGTAGGTAAGTGTGAAACTGGTATAGAGAAAGCGGTCATTTTTTTTATCACCCACCCGGGTGCCAACGCTGTTTTCTGAAACGCCATCTACCAGATCGGTAAATGCGAAATGCATGGCGGTATTTCCTTTTAAAGTCCAGCGCTGATTCAGGTTAAGCGTAAATCCGATTCCCACCGGAATGGCCCATGAACGTTCCGGGTATTTCCCAAATCCATCGAGGTTGGATTCGCGAACATCGGTTTCATATTTATAATCGCGGTGAATAATCATGGCTGTAGCCGCGTTCGGATCGCTTTCATCGATATTGCGAATGGAACCATCACTCCAGTAATAGTAGCGATTGCCATAGGCATCAAACAAATCGGTTTTAGTTAAAAACTCGAAAGATTCTATTCCCGCAAATACAAAGGGTTCTAAAATTCTTTTTTCTGGGAGGAAATGGCCGAAATCGTAAGAAAGCACCATTCCCCCAGTGCGTATCTGTGATTGAAAATTAAGGTTGCGGGTGAGACTTCTTTCGCTGGAAGAAATGGTTCCGAATATGGTATAAAAATTCAATTCAATTTCTTTGGTCAGCGGATTGCTCAACATCAGGTGATAGCCCAAACGGGAAACATTGGGATGAAATCCTTTGTTGTAATTTCCAACATCACCCATAAAAGTGAAGGTGCCAACGCCGAGACCGATAGTGGGACGAAAAATAAATCCGGGCTCATTTTCCGGTACATATTCACTGCTGGAAATATCTTCGGCAGGATCTTTTACCTGGGCAACAGCAAAGGAGCTTAGGAGAAAAATTCCTAAAACCGTGTAGATTATTCGCCTGGTGCTGTTCATTCTGATTCTAAGATAGAAAAAAATCACTTTCCTTGTAGCAGGACTTTGCTCAACATGTTGGCCTGATAGATGGGAATTCGTTGTCCGTCGTTAAACGCCACAATAAACGGACCCTTAAATGGGTAAACAGAAAGCGTTTTACGCTTGGCATTGGCATCCTCAAAATTGGAGAAATCGCCAATGGTGTATTTGGTCCAGCCATCCACAAGATCCACATACAACTGCTCATCGAATTTATAGCGGTCTTTAAAATACTCCTGCGTAACCCGAAAATGACTTGCAGCAACCTGAACACGGAAAAATAATCCCTTAATACCCGAAGCCTCAAGAATGGGAGTGCCCGGTTTTTTGGTTATGGGGTCAATAACTTTTTCGGTTTGTACCGTATTCTGATTCGTGTTGTTGTTGGTATTAATTGTGGAGTTGTTATTGTTATTGGTCGTTTCGTTATTTCCGGTTGAATTTTCGGTGGTAGTGTTGGTTTCGTTGGTGTTGCCGGTTGTGTTATTGGTTGAGGTGTTGTTTTGATTTGAATTTTGATTGTTGGCTACTTCAGTATTTTTTCCGGAAGAAACCATTCGGATATCATGCACACCGAGTGATTTTTCTACGGTTGTTCCATCGATATAGGAGAAGCTAAATCGCGCAATGAAAATACCGGTAAAAAAACGATGCGCTTTAATTCCGATTTTTAGCTGGATATCGGCCGATTCAGGAAGTTCTGTCCAGATAAACGAATGTTTGTCACCTTCATTCAATAATTCAGATCCACCACTTTCCAGCAATGAAAATTCCATACCTGAACTGGGGACTTCAATAATAAATCGTGCGGGACCTTTGAGTGATCCCTTATGAAGCGTAAGTGAAAATTCGGTCGATTCCCCCGTTTTTAAACTCGAAGGCATTTGATGTTGCAATGAAACACCTTGCTGGGGAACATGGAGCGACCAAAATAAAATGGTGCTTAGAATAAATACTATGACGATAGCAAATCTGCGCATGAAAACGATTCATTCAAATCTAAGGGCAAAGCCTTAAAAATGGAGAATGGTACGCAACCGTTTTTGCACAGTGTGATGTGAACGAATCAGAAATTCGGTTTAAGCATATAACGATTGTAAAAATCATCAATTGCCTTAACCGCCTCTTCCGGAGTATCTACCAATTGCCAGAGATTCAAATCTTCAGCAGAAATATTTTTTTCTTTTTCCAACATGGTATTTTTTATCCAGTCCACCAATCCGCCCCAATAATCCTTTCCTACCATCACCACCGGAAACTTCCCGATTTTTTTGGTTTGAATAAGGGTTAAAGCTTCAAACAATTCATCCAGCGTTCCAAATCCACCGGGCAGCACAATAAACCCTTGGGAGAATTTTACAAACATCACTTTACGAACGAAAAAATAATCGAACGTAATCAGTTTGTCGAAATCGATATATGGGTTGGAAGATTGTTCGAAGGGGAGAAAAATGTTTAATCCAACCGAGGTTCCGCCTCCTTGACGAGCGCCTTTATTTCCGGCTTCCATTATCCCAGGTCCACCTCCGGTGATAACTCCGTATCCTTTGCGGGTTAAATCGAAAGCGATTTGTTCGGCGAGTTGATAATAGGGATGATCTGGTTTGGTTCGTGCTGAACCGAAGATGGTAACGCATGGACCAATCTTCGATAATTTTTCATAGCCTTCTACAAATTCCGACATCACTTTAAAAATCGTCCAGCTATTTTCCGATTTGATGTCGCTCCAGTCTTTATGAATGAACTTTTCGTGTGTTTTTCTTTCCTGATCTGTCATGGTGTAAGGTGTAGCGGGATAAACCCTGTTTTTCCGTTTAACGGAATACCAGACAAAGGGTTATAAAAAATCCTTTAAAGCTATTCAATCACCAGTGAATGGTGCAAATTGAAGGGTTAACGGATTCCAAGTTCTGCTTTGAGGTAGCGGGCGGTGTGACTTTCCTTATTATGCGCAACCAGTTCCGGAGTACCTGTCGCCAGAATTTTTCCGCCACCACGTCCACCTTCGGGACCCATATCAATAATATGGTCGGCCACTTTAATGATATCGAGATTGTGCTCAATCACTAAAACTGAATTGCCATTATCAACCAGGCGATTTAATACTTCGAGCAACAATCGGATGTCTTCGAAATGAAGTCCGGTTGTTGGTTCATCCAGAATATAAAGTGTTCTTCCGGTTTCGCGTTTCGAAAGTTCGGTAGCAAGTTTAATTCGTTGTGCCTCTCCGCCAGATAAAGTAGTGGAAGGTTGTCCCAAAGTCAAATAGCCGAGTCCCACCGATTCCATGGTGACCAGTTTTTGTTTTATGGCAGGAATTCCTTCGAAAAATTCAACAGCATTGGAAATGGTCATGTTTAACACATCGCTAATTGATTTTCCTTTAAACCGAACTTCGAGTGTTTCTTTATTGTAACGTTTACCTCCGCATGTTTCGCATTCTACATACACATCGGGAAGGAAATTCATCTCAATGGTTTTTAATCCGCCGCCCTGACATGTTTCGCATCTTCCGCCTTTCACGTTAAATGAAAATCTTCCGGCATTGTATCCTCTCACTTTCGCTTCCGGCAACATGGCAAAAAGATTGCGGATATCGGTAAACATGTTGGTGTAGGTAGATGGATTTGAACGCGGAGTTCTTCCAATGGGCGACTGATCGATTTCAATGACTTTATCGATATGTTCCAATCCCTCAATTTTCCCATAGGGAAGTGGTGTTTGTACCGAATTGTAAAAATGCGAACTCAGAATCGGATAGAGCGTTTCATTGATTAAGCTCGATTTCCCTGATCCGGATACACCGGTAACGCAAACGAATTGTTGCAATGGAATTTCTACTGTCACATTTTTCAGGTTGTGTCCTGTTGCATTACGTAGAATAATACTTTTTCCGGATCCTTCACGACGTTTTTTCGGAACGGGAATTTCTTTTTTCCCGCTGAGGTATGCCGTGGTAATGGATTTGGAATTTTTTAATTTTTTCGGGTCGGTTGCTTCCACAATTTTACCACCGTTGATTCCTGCACCGGGACCAATATCCACCAGAAAATCGGATTCAAGAATCATTTCTTTATCGTGCTCCACCACAATAACGGAGTTCCCGATGTCGCGGAGTTTTTTTAATGAAGAAATGAGTCGGGTATTATCGCGTTGATGTAAACCGATGGATGGTTCATCTAAAATATAAAGCACGCCCACCAATTCGGAACCTATTTGTGTGGCCAAACGAATACGTTGTGCTTCGCCACCCGAAAGCGATCTTGAACTTCGGTCGAGCGTTAAATAATCGAGACCAACATCCAGTAGAAAATTGAGACGTGAACGGATTTCTTTTAGAATTTCCGTCGCAATTTTCACCTGACGCGCATTCATTTTTTTATCGATGGTTTTGAATAATTCACTCAGTTGAGTGATATCCATCGAAGCTAGTTCGAAAATGTTTTTATTGGCAATTTTAAAGTAAAGCGATTCTTTTTTCAGTCGGCTTCCATTGCATTCGGGACAAGTAACCTGATTCATAAATCCGGAAGCCCAGCGCTGAATGGTGCGTGAGGGATTTTCCTGTGAATGACGCAAAACAAAATTTACTACGCCTTCATATTCCTGAACGTATTCGGTAATTCCGGTAGCGTTGGGAAGTTTAAAAATCTCATCGGTTCCGTATAAAACTTTACTGATCACCGCCTCAGGTAATTCTTCAACGGGACTCGTGATTTTTAATTTGTGATGATGCAATAACCCTTCAATCTGCCGCATGATTACGGCGTTTTTAAATTCACCAAGCGGTGCAATGGCTCCTTGTTTAATACTTTTTGATGGATCAGGTATTATTTTTTCGAGATCGGCCTCGGTTACTTCGCCAATTCCATCGCAATGCGGACAAGCCCCATAGGGTGAATTAAAAGAAAATAAATTTGGTGCAGGTTCCGGATAGGAGATTCCGGAAGTTGGACACATTAAAGAACGACTGAAATAACGTGTTTTATCCGTATCCATATCCAGCACCAGAAGCGAACCTTTTCCGTGCTTCATGGCTTGTTTTACCGATTCGGCAATGCGCTGTTCATTATCTGCTTTTGCTTCAATCCGGTCAATTACAATTTCAATATCGTGGATCTTATAGCGGTCGAGCGAAATTCGTTCAGTTACTTCTTTTATTTTTCCATCTACCCGAACCCGGAGAAATCCCATTTTTTTGATTTGCTCGAACAATTCACGGTAGTGACCTTTTCTTCCTTTAACAACAGGTGCAAGAATGGCAATTTTCTTTTTGTGGTAATCCTGCACAATCAGTTCCAGTATCTGAGAATCGGAATACTTCACCATTTTTTCTCCGGTAACGTAACTGTAAGCTTCACCGGCGCGTGCATATAAAAGGCGCAAAAAGTCGTACACCTCCGTGATGGTTCCTACAGTGGACCGCGGATTTTTTGATACGGTTTTCTGCTCAATGGAAATAACAGGCGATAATCCGGTTATTTTATCTACATCCGGACGCTCCATTCCTCCCAAAAAGGACCGGGCGTATGAAGAGAAAGTTTCAATATAACGGCGTTGTCCCTCGGCATAAATGGTATCGAAAGCGAGTGATGATTTTCCGCTTCCGGACAATCCGGTAAATACAACCAGTTTGTTTCTGGGAATTTGAAGGTCAATATTTTTCAGGTTGTGCACACGGGCACCATACACTGAAATTAATTCTTCGTCGGGGGTATTGGTCTTGCTCATTTACAGGTAACAAAATTAAGGTGCTACCGGTTTAAGAGCAAAATCATTTTTTGGAACTTTTATCGAATATTTTTTATGCGATTTGTTCGGAAGTGAGTTATCTCTCAGCCAAGGGTTGAGCAACTTGATAATTTTAAGGTTTGTATTTTGTTGATGCGCCCATTCGTTAATGCTGTTAATGGTGCTGTCCACCTCAACATTTTGCGTTTCGTATGGTTCGTAGAGGTCTTTCGGGCGAATATTGAATCCGTAAAACTCCGGGTTACGGAATATTTCTTTCGCAGCCAATACACGAAATACATAGCGATGAGTTTCAGAATTCAGGTAGAGGTCGTAATAATTACTAACGCCTTGCTCCGTAAGTTTTCCTTTCACCCCGCCGGTGCCCATGTTATAGCTGGCAGCAACAAGGGTCCAATTCCCCAATATTTTATACGCATCTTTAAAATATTTGCAGGCAGCTCTTGTCGCTTTTTCTACATCGTATCGTTCATCTACAAACCCGTTTACTTCCAGACCATAACTTTGTCCGGTAGATTTCAAAAATTGCCAATAGCCGGAAGCTCCTGCGGGGGACACCACATTATCGAAATTACTTTCAATGGCTGCGATGTATTTAAAATCTTCGGGAACACCTTCTTCTTTGAGAATTTTCTCCATCACCGGAAACCAGCGATGTGCACGCTTAATCATAAAAATGGTGGCCGAATGCCAATAGGTATTGATGGTTAATTCTTTATCCAGACGTTCGCGAATATCCACATCTTCCAAAGGAACCCGCTCGCCGGCAAAGTCGAGACCTTCCGGTGTAGCGAGGGAATAGATTTTATAATTCTCGGCTACATGTTCCCGGTAATTGTTATCGTTGTTTTTCTCCGGATCGGTATTTACCGACCAAACCAGCGTGCTTGCCGTAACAATGCTGCATGTGAATATCACCGACAAATAGGCAATTTGTCTAAGCCTGCTGCTTCGTTTCTTTTTTTGATCCTCCATGGTTGCCATTTTTTCTCGTGATTAAGAACATGATTAAAAATACGATTAAAAAATAAGACCAGAAAAGGAGAGTGAATAAATGTGACCAGTCGTCGATTATTCGTATGATTATAAAAACAAAAAGCAGCGAAATGGAATTAAGCGCGATAAAAATGAAGGCCACTTGTGCATCACTGAAACCGAGATACGACAAATGATGAGTGGTATGATCTTTTCCACCGACCATCGGTGACTGTCCGCGCGCAATTCGATTAATCACCACAATGGTGGTGTCGATAAAAGGAACCATAAAACCAATCAGCACCAGCGTGAATTGCTTGGCCTGTACTGGAACAGCACTATGATCGAGTCCATTCCAAAAATAGCGGATTCCATAGTAAGCCAAAAATGCGCCGAGAAACTGACTTCCGGTATCACCCATAAACATTTTGGAAGGATGCCAATTGTGAAACAAAAATCCAATCAAAGAAGCCATCACGGCAAGAAGAATTACCAAATCGAAATCGCCTGCGCTGCCGGTAAATACCTGACTGGTCATAAACATTAAAATGATCCCGATGGAAACCACTGTAGTAATTCCATCCATATTATCCAGCATATTGATGGAGTTCATAATTCCTACCACCCATAAGAGGGTAAGGAAAATATTAAGCCATTCCCATGGTGTGATTTTAATGTAGTTCTCCGTGAAATATAAAATAACTCCACAAGCGATTTGCACGAATAATTTTAAAAGTGGTTTTGTATTGTAGGCATCATCTGCCAATCCCATCATAAATGCTATAATGCAAATGCTAATGAGACCAAGCACCGGTTTGTTGTGAAAAACCAGGGCTCCCGGAAAGAATATTGAAAAGGTGGAAATGGTAATCAGAAAGGCAAGAAAGAAGGTAATACCTCCAAGCGCAGGTTTACTCACCGCGCTCCAGCGGATGACGGTGGTGGAAGCATCGCGGATTCCTAAACTTCTGGAAAACTTCAGCAGTATTCCATTCACCAAAATGGTGAAGCCTACAATAAAAAAATAGTAAGCCGAATAAATCCAAAATAAGCTTTCCTTATCCGGCATAGGTAAAGGGACTATTAAAATCTGCAAATAAAGGAGCCTCCATATCTTTCGGAGAAATTTCGCGGGCTTCCGTTTTCCAATCTATTCCTAACGCCGGATCGTTAAAACGAATGGCCATTTCGGATGGTTTGGAATAGTAGTTGGTGCATTTATAAAGGAAAATAGTATTGTCCTCGAGCGATGAAAATCCATGTGCAAATCCGGAAGGTATCCACATCATTAAATGATTTTTCGAAGAGAGTAAAGCGGAATAATGCTGACCATAGGTAGGAGATCCTTTACGGATATCCACCGCCACATCGATAACGGAACCTTGAACTACACGCACTAATTTTCCCTGATCGAAGGGAGGAGCTTGTAAATGTAAGCCGCGAATTACTCCACGGGCCGACATCGATTGATTGTCTTGTACAAACCTGATTTCATTTCCGCTGATTTCAGCAAACTTTTTTTCGCTAAACGATTCAAAAAAATATCCCCGATCATCTCCAAAAACTGCCGGCTCTAGCAATAGCACACCATTAAGTGCCTTATCTATAATCTTCATTTTTTTCTACTGAAAAATTTCTGAAATCTGATGTTCTTTTTTACCGGTGAATCGCTGGTATAATATCCGTCGCCACTGGTGTATCCGTATCCATAACCATATCCGTAACCGTATCCGTAATTATAGCCATAGGAACCTCTCTCGGTATCCACGCCATTGAGAATTACGGAAAGTTTGGTAATGCGGTTCTCATTAATGAGACGGTCCGCATTTTGAATAAAATTCTTTTTCGAGTAGTTGGCTCTGAAAATATATAACGGATAATCGGCCATTTTTAAGGTATGCAAACCGTCGGTTACAAGTCCTACCGGTGGATTATCGATAATCACAATATCGTATTCCGATTTTAATTTTTCGAGGATAACTTCCAGTTTGCCGTTGATGATTAATTCGGCCGGATTAGGAGGTATTGGACCTGCGGAAATAAAATCGAGTCCGTTGAAATTAGATTTTCGAATGCAATTTTCCAGACTGTCTTTACCGATTAACAGGGTACTCATACCGTAATCGTTGTCGGACTGAAACCCGAGGTGGATTTTCGGTTTTCGCATGTCTAGATCGATAATGATTACTTTCTTACCTGAATAGGCAATCATACCCGCAAGGTTGATGGCTACAAATGTTTTTCCTTCTCCGGAGATGGTGGAGGTTACGGCAATCAGCTTTGCATTGGGATCGGAACCGATAAATTGCAGATTGGTGCGTATGGTTCTGAATGCTTCTGCTATCAGCGATTTCGGATTTTTATCGACGATCAGTTGCGATACGGGAATGTTTTCTTTGTATTTCGGAACAATACCTAATATGGAGATGGATGCTTGTGAATACTTGGTGATTTCGTTGAGTGAGGTAATCTCATTGTGCATGAGGTAACGGACAACAACCATAATGGTAGAAAAGAAAATACCCATCAGGCTGAATAAAATATAAATGACTTTTTTTCTGGGTGAAATAGGAGAGTCGGGGAGACGGGCATCTTCCAGAATCTGATTACCGATAGTTTGTCCCGCTAACGATATCTCATATTCCGTTTTTTTCTCCAGCAGTAAAGTGTGGTACTTTTCATTGATGTTAAACATCCGCTCCATTTTGGTGTACTCAATTTCCTTTTCAGGTAATCCGTAGTAAATGGTTTCGTATTGGCGGATTTTATCTTTGATGGAATTCTGACGCGTGTCGGATTGACGCTTAATTGATGTTATCGCCTGGTAAATGAGGCGTATTTGAATCTCGATTTGATAGTCGAGCGATTTCATATACGTACTTTTTGTAGTACTGCTGAACTTCTCTTTTTCCTTGGAAACAACAAGTGTGAATAGTTCCTTCACTAAACCACTTAAAGCATCTTCATAGCGGGTTCCGGTAAGGATGCTCAGCATGTTATTTACATCATCGTTGTTTCGGTATTCTTTGAGGGATTGCTCTAGTTCGCTCAACAACTTCTGATCTATTTCTTCCTGCATTAATTGCGATTCGAGTTCAGTAAGTCGTTCCAAATAATTTTGCGAAATTCCCTGGAAGTCCTGCACTTTATTTAACTGACGAAAAGCCTGTAATTCGAGCTCCGATGATTTTAGTTTGTTGTAAACAGTATCGATTTGTCCATCGATAAAATCAAGGACCCTTTGCGAACTTTCGTTTTTCTTTTCGAGTGCATAAGCGTTAAATGAACGTGTAAGTTCCCAAACAATATCGTGCGCTAAAATTCGGTTGTGATTCTTAAATGAAACCTGCAATGTTTTTGCATTGGCATTTAGAACGGTTACATTGAGACTGGGAAATAGGTTTTTTACCAGTAAATCGACATTGTTAATTACAAAATAAAGGTGATTGTCTTTCTGTGCGACATCTATCGACTGTGGATCGTTGATGATAATTTCCGCTTTAAAATGCGGCGTTTGGAAGAGGTGTCCGTTTTTACCGTTAACCGTAATCTCCTTATCGGCTAAATACGAAATGGTGAATTCGTCTTTATTAGCCATGAAATTTATTCGTGTACCCAAAATAGAGCTATCCAGAATCACCAGATTCCTTACTTCGTATGCCGACCACGGATATTTTATTTCAGTCAGGATTTGTCCTTCTGCGAAATAGCTGACTTTTAAATCGAGTTGTTCAAGTGTTCTGCGGAATAAAAATTCGGAGCGCATTAATTCGAGCGCTTTATCAATTCCACTGGCTTCTTCTTCTACCTGACTGATGGTTGGTATCAGACTTTTTACAGAGTTCTCGTCGTT
This sequence comes from Flavobacteriales bacterium, assembly GCA_019694795.1. Classification (NCBI taxonomy): domain Bacteria; kingdom Pseudomonadati; phylum Bacteroidota; class Flavobacteriia; order Flavobacteriales; species Flavobacteriales bacterium. The sequence goes on from JAIBBF010000059.1 coordinate 12,711, forward strand.
TACCTGTATGATGGAAGTGGATTCATATACCGGTGGAGTGTAGCGCAGGTATAACCAGCCGGCTAATATGGAGACAGCCATGAACAATAAAATCCATCGAAATGATTTTCGGGCGATATAGATAAATAAACCGAGTTCAAATTCATTACTGAAATTTGAAATCCGGTCTTTATACCGTTCGAAACTCTCGGTTTGATTTTGGATTTTTTCGTTCACCATGTGCTTAGAGACGTTGTACAACGGTATATACCAACACAGCGCTTGTGATGAGCGATATGATAGGAGCAATATCGCGCACAATCTCCGTTCCGATTTGTGGTACAGGTTCTACATAGATATAATCGTTCGCCTGCACAATCATGTCGACATGCTTTAATCCGTCGATCGTTGATAAATCCACCAAAAACACATGGCGCACACCATCGATTTTGCGGATCACTTTAATTTTTGATGCACGCCCTCTTTGCGCAATTCCACCGGCCATGGCCAATGCTTCCATAAGGGTAGTATTATTATTCTCGAGGTAAATTACAACGGCAGTACCGCCTCCTCCGGGGAAAACGATAATACGTTTATTGGTGACTTGTATCTGTACGAAAGGTTTTACATAAAATTCGGAATACAAGGTTTCCAGTTTGAATTCCGCTTCCCTTACGGTTAGTCCCGCCAAAGGCACTTTACCAAGAATTGGAAGTTTTGCCGTTCCATCTGATTCTACGAGGTAACTGATATAGGTACGCATCATGGCTCTCGCATTACCATCGGAGTTCTCAAGACCGGATGCAATGTCGATAAGGCGGAAACCTTCATTTGCAAATAAGCGGAAATTGATAACATCGTTCGGACTAATCCGATAGGCTCGGGGTACCGAATCGGGTAGGGTATCAAAAACATAATTTCGGTCTGTTCTCAACATCAGGTTGGAGTTGATGTAGCAACCTGAAAATACATAGGCCACAAGTGTGACGAAGAGAAGACGTTTGAACATGCGCTTATTTTTGTCAAAAATAAACAAAAACAAGAGAGAAATCTATTTATTAAGAAGCTGATTATAGAGATTGGTCATGTCATTCACCAATCTGGTGTAATGAAAGCGCTGCTCTACATAGGGCCATCCCTGTGTACTCATGTGTTTTCGTTGTTCGGGAAATTCAACTAAACGGGCGATTTCATTGGCAATTCCGGTACTATCCCCACTTGCGCAGAGCAGGGCCGTTTCTCCCGGAAGTACAATATTGCGAATTCCTCCTACATCCGTGCTCACGATGGGTCTCCCGGAGGCTTGTGCTTCAATGAGGCTAACCGG
>JAIBBF010000060.1 GCA_019694795.1 Flavobacteriales bacterium
GTGATTTTTGGTCGCTTCATTAAGCGCTTGTCGAAAGAAGCACAAGATAAAGTGGCCGAATCGAATGGAGTAGTGGAGGAGACACTTACGGCGATTGCCAGTGTAAAAGCATATGCCAATGAAGTGTATGAAATTGCGCGTTACAAAAAAGCAACCAATGAAGTGAAACAACTTTCAATGCGTGGAGCAATTTGGAGAGGTGCATTTGTTTCGTTTATTATTTTTTGCATGTTTGGTTCCATTGTGTTTGTGCTTTGGCAAGGTGTATTGCTCACCCAAAGTGGAGAAATTGCAAAAGGAGATCTTGTTTCGTTTGTGATGATGTCCGTTTTTATTGGTGCTTCATTTGGAAGTATTCCCGAGTTGTATGCCAAACTTCAAAAATCCATTGGTGCCAGTGAGCGTTTAATGGATTTACTGGAAGAAATTCCAGAGCCTGTAAATACCAATGAAAAAACAGTACAAAAATTCCGTCTTCTCGGTGAAGTTGAATTTTCCCATGTGGGTTTTCATTATGAAAGTCGACCCGATGTTTCCGTTTTAAAGGATGTATCGTTTAAGGTAAAACCCGGACAACAAATTGCCATTGTAGGTCCCTCCGGTGCAGGTAAATCCACCATTGCATCCATGTTGCTGAGGTTTTATTCACCCGTTAAGGGTGATGTGTATTTCGATGGCAAAAAGGCGTCGGAATACGATTTAAGTTCACTTCGTGATCAGATGGCGATTGTTCCTCAGGAGGTCATTCTCTTCGGCGGAACCATTCGCGAAAACATTGCTTACGGAAAACCGGGAGCGAGCGACGAAGAAATTATGCGTGCTGCAGAAAAAGCCAATGCCTGGGAATTCATTCAGAAATTCCCCGAAAAATTAGATACGGTAGTGGGCGATAGGGGCGTGCAGTTATCGGGCGGACAACGCCAGCGTATTGCCATTGCTCGTGCCGTATTAAAAGATCCTTCCATTCTAATTCTCGACGAAGCCACCAGTTCCCTCGATTCGGAAAGTGAACGTTTGGTGCAGGATGCGCTTGAAAAATTAATGCAGGGCAGAACTTCATTTGTTATTGCACATCGTTTATCCACCGTACAACGCTCCGATCAAATTCTTGTTGTAGAAGACGGCTCCATTCGCGAATCCGGCAAACACGACGAGTTACTCAATATGGAAAATGGTCTCTACAGCAAGCTAAGCCGTATGCAGGGGATGTTGAGTTGAAATGAATTTTTTTCTTTTCATTTTTTTCTCAAATCAACTCAATACAAAACTTAGTGAAATTTATTTCCCTTCGTGCCTCCATGATATTTCCCACCCGGCAATCCTCCGATTCCACACTTCACTCCGAATTACGCAAAGTATACACTACCATTTCATCACTCTTTTTTTCCAACTACCTTTTTACCCACTACCAACTACCCACTACCAACTACCCACTACCAACTACCCACTACCAACTTCCCACTTCCCACTTCCCACTACCCACTACCCACTACCCACTACCAACTACCCACTACCAACTTCCCACTTCCCACTTCCCACTTCCCACTTCCCACTTCCCACTTTCCACTTCCCACTTCCCACTTCCCACTTCCCACTTCCCACTTCCCACTTCCCACTACCCCTTAGAAAAAGCACTCTCATAACGGGCAATCCAATCCTTGGGCGACATTTTTTTCGCTAGCTCTGCGATAAGATCATAAGGAATGTCCTCTGTTTTTTTAAAACGGATGCAGCTTTTTCCCATATCAAGTTTTTTGCTGGAAGCTTTTGCAAATTCAGATTGAAACCAATGCAGCAATTTTTCATCTGCATAAATTCCCATGTGATATATGGCGATGAAATTTTTTTGCGAAGCGATACTTAAAAAAGGTAAAGCCTGTTTAGGATCGCAATGATATCCCTTGGGATATAATTTATGCGGTACTACCCAACCCGGCATACCGTACGACATCGATTCTTCAAATCCTTTCGGAAGATTTTTATTGATGAGCGTTCTTAGTTTATTCATGGCATCCCGGCGATCTTCAGGGAGGTCCTTAAAATATTGGTCGGGAGTAGACGCTTTGGAAATCATAGGATTACTTTTTCTAAAAATAAAAAAAATTAAGTATTCATCTCTTTTATTATATTTAAAACATGGGCTACATCATCAGGCGAACCGGATTGTTTTTTATGCTGCTGATTTCGGTTGCATCCGCTGCATCCACACTGGATTCGCTTGCCCGTGAGTTGGAGCAACATCCTGATGCAGATACCACCCGCGTAAAAATTTTGCATGAATTGAGCAGGGGCTGGATGAAAATCGATCTGGAGCGGGCGAAGAAATATTCCGAAGAGGCTTTGTCCATTTCGAAGGATATTAATTACGATGAAGGATATGGTCAGTCGCTCATTAATCTGGGAGATGTCCATTATTACAAAGGCGATTATGATTTGAGTGTCGATTATTCCCTGCAGGCGGTTTCGTTTTATGAGAAGAAAAAAGATTATTTGGGAATTGCAGCAGTGGAAAACAATCTTGGTGCAGTGTATTATGCACAGGGGAAAATAAAAGAAGCGCTGATTCACTATTCCCGCTCGGTGGAGCATTATGCTAAAATTAACGACCGTAGCGGAATTGCCCGTGTGCAAAACAACATTGGGAACTTATATTTTTCTACCGACGATCTGGAAAATGCCTTGTTGTATTATGAAAAATCCTTAGCCCTAAAACAAGAAATGAACGATCGCGACGGAATAGCGATGTCGCTCAACAATATTGGAAATGTTTACGGCACCAAAGGTGATTTCGAAAAGTCGCGCGATTATTTTATCCGTTCGATGAAAATCAGCGAGGAGTTAAATGATATTTACGCTGTGGCTATGACCATGAATAATATCGGTTTATTGTATCAAATGGAGGGCGATACCACGGAAGCGTTAATTTATATGCGGCGCTCGTTAAAGAAAGCCGAATCGATTCATGCTCTGGATCTGGAAAAAGATGCCTGGATAAGCATTTCGGAATTGTATCAGGAACATGGAAGATATAAACAGGCACTTGAAAGCTACAAAAAATATATTCAGGTAAAAGATAGTCTGCTCGATGAACAAACCCGAAAAAACATCGACGATTTAAAAGCTAAATACGAGAGTGAAAAACAAGCTCAGGTGATCGAGAATCAAACAGAGGAAATTTCGCGCGAAAAAAAATTCAACAATCTGTTGAGCGTGGTTATTGTATTGGGAATTGTGTTTGCGGTTTATCTTGTTTACAGCAATATTCAACGCAGAAAAGCCAATCAGCTACTCCGCGATCAAAAACATGTGATACAGATTACCAACGACGAATTATCGGAAAAAAATAAAAATATTACCGACAGTATTCTCTATGCTTCGCGCATACAGCAGGCCATGTTACCGCCATCTGCTTACATCAAAACCAACTTCCCCGATTCCTTTGTTTATTTTTCTCCAAAGGATATAGTAAGTGGCGATTTTTACTGGATGGAAAATTCGGGTAAAGAAATTTTATTTGCGGTAGCCGATTGTACAGGGCACGGTGTTCCGGGAGCTTTTATGTCGGTAGCCGGCTCCAATCTACTCACCGAATCGGTAACGCAACATCATCTCACCAATCCCGGATTAATTTTAGATGAGATCAATCGCGGCTTAGCGAAAATGCTGCATCAGGATAGCAATGATGAAATGGTGCGCGACGGAATGGATATTGCCTTGTGTGCATTCGATAAAGAAAAGCATCTGTTGCGTTTTTCCGGCGCATTTAATCCCTTATGGATCATCCGCGGATCAGAAATCATGGAATACCGCGGCGATAAATATCCGGTTGGAGCGTATGTCGATAAATACGAAGTAAAATTCAGCACCACCGAAATCCAATTGTTACCCGGAGATACACTTTATATTTTTTCGGACGGATACAGTGATCAGTTTGGAGGTGAACACGGAAAAAAACTGAAGGATTCCAACTTTAAAAAAATCTTGTTAAGTGTTCAGCATTTACCGATGGCAGAACAAATGGAATTCATCCGCACTTCTTTTCAGCAATGGAAAGGTGATCTTGAACAGATCGATGATGTTTGCGTAATGGGAATTCGATTCTGATTTATTTCTTTAAATCGGCAATCGTTGCAATGGGATCTTTGGAATTGAACACAAAGCTTCCTGCCACCAATGCATCCGCACCTGCTTCGTACAATTTTCTTGCATTGGCCGTAGTTACACCACCATCCACTTCAATCAGGGCTTTTGATCCGCTCTTTAAAACGAGTTCCTTGGCTTGCGCTACTTTTTTGTAGGTGTTCTCAATGAATTTTTGTCCGCCAAAACCGGGATTCACACTCATAATCAAAATCAGGTCGGCATCGGCTGCAATGTCTTCCAATACCGAAACGGGAGTATGCGGATTAAGCGCCACACCTGCTTTCATCCCCTCATTTTTAATGGCCTGAAAACTGCGGTGTAAATGCGTGGAAGCTTCGTAATGGACCGTCAATATTTCGGCTCCTACGGCTTTAAATTCTTTGATGTAGCGTTCGGGTTGCACAATCATCAAATGCACGTCTAATGGCTTCGTAGCATGCTTGTGAATGGCATCGATAACCGGCATTCCGTAGGAAATATTCGGGACAAACACACCATCCATCACATCGATGTGAAACCATTCGGCAGAACTGGCGTTCACCATTTCGCAATCGCGTTGAAGATTACCGAAATCGGCGGCTAAGATGGAAGGGGCGATAATGGGACTGTTCATAGGAGGAATACGGAATCTTTTCCGTCTTTGAATTCAACTTCGATATGTTCCTGCAACGTGGTGGAGAGGGTGAGTCCCACAAAATCTGCACGGATGGGAAAACGACGGTGGCGACGATCCACCAGGCAAACGGTATTCATTTTTTTTAGGGGCGCCTGCAGCAAAAACTGAGCGGCATAAATCAGTGTTTTACCACTGTTCAATACATCATCCACCAAAATCACACGCTGGTCCCTCAATTCTTCGGGATGAATACTCAAATTGATGGATTCACTCAGTGGATTTTCTTTGTTCATGCTGAGTTTCCCTAATTCGATGCGCAAGGGAGAAATGGATTTTAAAATGGTCGTTAAACGCTCCGCCAATTCATAACCTTGTCCGGCAATCCCAATGATGTATAATTTTTCGGCGTCGAAATGATTCTCATACAATTCATGCGCAATTCGCTGAATTTTCTGGCGGATCTGATCGTGATCCAATACAAGGGTTGCTTCGGACATAGTGCGAAGTTAGAAATTGAAATTGAAACCCGAAAAAATTAAAGGCCCGGAGCAGGTAAATGGTGAATAAAAATAGGGGAGGGACCTGTAAAGGGAAGAAATCAGGATTTAAGCCGGCCTGAACTGAAGTAATATTTGTTGTAATAGTTCTCCCTCAAATCGTTAATCATCACGCCTCCGTGCACAGCGGCATGAATGAATTTGTGGTTGCCCAGATAGAGACCCACATGCGAAATGGTGTTTTTGCGGATTTTAAAGAAAACCAAATCACCTTCTTCCAATTGATTCCGGTCAATTTCCACACATTTCTTAAAATGATCACCGGCCGATCCACCCAATTGGGTTCCATAAATTTTATTGCAAATCACGCCTACAAATCCCGAACAATCCACACCCTTTTTCGATTTGCCGGCATATTTATACCGAACCCCCATCCATCCCATGATTTCTTTATAGAGATTCATGTTGGTGCACAGACTATCATAGGCAATTCCGTTTTTATTCATAAAGGAAAAAACTTCCTCATCAGAACGGGAACCCGGAGCCGCGGCATGGGCGGAAAGTGAAAGTCCAAGACTCAGAATTACTATGGAAAACAACATTTTCACGGCGCAAAAATAATGGATCGCAAGGTAAAACGCTGTTAATAAAATCCTAAAAAACATGGTTTTGTTAACAAAGTCAATCTTATTTTTAACCACTGGCAATGAAAATTAAGCGCAATAAAATAATTCGTCCTGTTCCCGAACTGAAGATGCCTATTTCTTTTCCAGGAACCGGATGGATCCTCATGTTCATTTTTACTTCTATTTCCTCTTTTTCACAAAGTGATTCGCTGGAAAAAAATAAACGCGAACTGAATTTCGTGGCCTATTCCGATTTTTTTTATGCCTGGGATTTTAATCAGCCCAAAGGAGAAAAGCGGCAGGATTATTTTTACAACTACAATCTTCATAATACCTTTTATCTCAATCAGGCTTTTGTGGGATTTGAATACAATGCACAAAAATTTCATTCAAAATTCATTGTGCAGGGAGGTTCTTATGTCGATCAGAATTACGCTTCGGAACCGGATGGATTAAAAAATATAGCTGAAGCATATCTGGGATTTTCATTGGGGAAAAACAATAAATGGAACATCGATGCAGGAATTTTTTCATCGCATATCGGATTCGAAAACACGGTTTCATTCGATAACCTGACGTTGACGCGTTCTCTTTGTGCTGAGAATTCACCTTATTTTGAGTCGGGACTCCGCCTGAAATATTCGGCCAATGAGCGCTTGGATGTGGTTGGACTAGTACTTAACGGTTGGCAAAATATCCAGACAAAAGGGATGAAAGACAGAATTTCGGGTGGTACCCAAATCAACTGGCGCCCCTTCTCTGTTCTTGAATTTAACTGGAGTACGTTTTTTGGTCAGGTCGATTCATCGATGCGTTATTTCAGCAATGTGTATGGCAAAACTTCATTGGGAAAAAAATTAAAATTAATTGCCGGATTCGATATTGGAGTTCAGTCCGATAAAGGGAAAATAATTCGTCCCGCTGCCTGGTATAGTCCGGTAATCATTATGCAGTACGCGTTTTCTGAACGCTACACTACAGGATTACGTTTTGAACGCTATTCCGATCCCGGCGGAAAAATCCTTGGCGTACAGGATATTCATATTCACTCGATATCGGCAAATATGGATTTTAAACCATCAGATTCATTTATTTTTCGAATGGAAATCAGGTATTTTATCAATAAGAATGCCGATGTGTTTAAACGACAGAATGATTTAGTCCGGGATGATTTATTGCTGACTACCGGTATAGCTTACCGCTTTCAATCGTCGCGGAAACTTCCGGAAAAAAGGATTAAATTGTAAAATGTTAAAGCAAATTGCCCCAAAGATAAATGATGGAAAGAAAGGAATAATCCTCTTTATACTTTTCACATTTTCAGTACAAGTGCTATTTGCTTCCTCAGGCGGAAATAAAGAGTTGAATATTGGACTTGATCATCAAATCATTTACGATTCTACGTTTACCTACGAGCAATATAATTATTCCGGACCTGCTCCTTTGTTTTTAACGATTTGGTTTCCGGTTAAAGGAAAATTAAAAGGAGATTTCATCAGCATGGAAAAATTGCTCCATCCTGTTGTTCCTCCGCAACTGGAACAAGTGTATTCTGCATTGTTAAATAAGCAGCTTGAAATTGTAGTTAGAGATGCTTTTAAAACCAATATTTCTACAGACGAAGAGATCAATTATCCGGATTCGGTCAATGGAAAATTGTTGCATTATTTTTCTTCTTTAACAACTGCATCTAAAGCGGGAAAATTTAAAAAATCTTCATTTCCTGTCATTGTTTATCATCACGGTTCACAAGGATTCGCTGCCGAAAATTGGGAGTTGTGCGAATATTTTGCAAAACGTGGATTTATTGTTGTCAGCTCCAATTTTCATTGGTCGTTTAAGGATGTCATTTTCGGTTTGTTTCCATATCATTTTAAGCGGAGTGAAAATTATTCGGAGGTCCATCGAATGATTCGCTGGGCGAAGGAAAATGGAAATGGTGATGTGTTTTTCATAGGTCACAGCTGGGGTGCGCAGCAGGGTTGGTGTACGCTGCATAATCCGGGTCCTGTTAAAGCTTTCGTTTCATTGGAGACCACCGTCGAAATGCGAACGGATACCTCCGTCATTAAGGAATTTTGGCCGCTGGTTTATGAATCGCTAAAAACGAATTCAAATAAGCTACCCATTCCCGTTCTTCAATTTTCCAATACCGAAAAGGACGAACCATTCGCTTTTTTTGAAAAGTCCTGCACATCAACCTTTGTTCAGGCGGGCTACAAAACTTATTTTCCGCATAACGCATATACTTCCGTTTTTTTCTCGAGAATGTGGATGAATGAGCAATTGAACAATCCCGATCAGAAGGCTTTGCTTTTGTATCATCAGGTTTATGTAAAGCATCTGGAAATGATCCATCAGTTTTTACTGCATCATAAAACGACAAAATTGGATTACTTTGGTCCATACGCTACAGATTTTTACCTGCATTATCCGAATCAATAAGCCTTTTTCCTATTTTTAACTATGGTTCCAAATCCGATTGTCGACGAATATTTTACTGATGGCTGTGGACGTTGTCCTCTGGCCGCTACTCCCGAATGCAAAGTTCATCGCTGGAAGGATGAATTAAAGTTGATGCGTGAATTGTTATTGGAGAGCGGTTTACAGGAAGAACGTAAATGGGGCGTTCCGTGTTATACCTATAAAGGGAAAAACGTGATTTTATTGGGCGCCTTCAAGGAGAATTGTGTCATCAGTTTTTTGAAAGGCGTGTTGTTGAAGGATCCAAAAAATGTCCTTGAACTCCCGGGAGAGAATTCGCAGTCGACCCGCTTTATCCGCATTACTTCACTAAAGCAATTATCTAAATTAGTTCCCACCATCAAAGCGTATTTACAAGAAGCAATATTGGTGGAGAAATCGGGACAAAAAGTGGAGTTGAAAAAAACGGAAGATTATGAAGTCCCTTCGGAATTAAGTGCTATTTTAAAGAAAAATGCCTCACTACGTAAAGCATGGGAGAAGTTAACACCGGGACGAAAACGTTCGTATTTATTGCACGTGGGATCCGCTAAGCAGGAAGCGACGCGGGTTTCGAGGGTGGAGAAAATTATTCCCGGAATCATGGCCGGAAAAGGTTTTGGAGAGAGGTAAATAAGTGAGCCTATCAAATAAAATGTAAATTTCTTTTTACTTATAAATGATCCGTTTCTTACATCGCATTCTACCGGAATCCCCAAAAAAATTGTTTTGGGCTTCTGTTTTATACACATTAATTTTTGTCGCACTACTCGTATACCTTTCCATATTCTGGCTTTCGCAATATGGTTTACTGATTTTTATTCTGGTTCCATTTTTACTTGGGGCACTTCCAGTGATGCTGTATTCATGCAAGCATTATCCGGATCGGCGACTTGCTGCCAATCTGGGAATTGCAACGTTTATAAGCGCTAATTTTTTAGCATTTTTTCTCGCTTTCGAAGGAGTAATGTGTCTGCTGATGGCATTTCCGATTACGCTCACTTTTTTATTTACAGGGAATTTTATCGCCTATTATTTTGTTGAGGAGGCAAAAAAGAATCATCGCTTATTTCTCCCGATTTTAATTGTTATTCCACCGGTCATAATGTTAGATATAAACCGCGATCCACAATTGTTTTCCGTAACTACATCCATCGAAATCAATGCAGATACGAAAGAGGTTTGGGAGAATGTGGTTACTTTTCCTGAATTAAATGCACCTGAGGAATTGATGTTTCGGTACGGGATTTCCTATCCCATTAATGCCACCATTAAAGGTAATGGAGTAGGGGCAGTTCGGTATTGTAATTTTAATACAGGAAGTTTTGTTGAACCCATTACCACCTGGGAGGATGAAAAGTTGCTTGCATTTGATGTAGTTGAACAACCTGTTCCGAAGCAGGAATTGAGCTTCTGGGATATCGATGCTCCGCATCTCCATGATTTTTTCGTGTCGAAAAAGGGTCAATTCAAACTAAGTACTTTGCCCAACGGAAATACCTTACTGGAAGGAACAACCTGGTATTATAATAATATTTATCCTGCTTTTTACTGGAAGTGGTGGAGCGATTATATTATCCATAAAATTCATTATCGTGTATTGAACCACATAAAAATTAATGCTGAATCGAAATGAAAAAACAATTTTTCCTAATTACGCTGCTAATCGTTCTACATAGTTTATCGGAGAATGCCTTTGCATATGATTTTTCTAAAGCTGAGAAAAACGCCATTGGGAAAATCAGCGAAAAATTGATGCAGGGTTGCGGTAAGGACACTACGTATTTCTTTACTGCTAACAAGGAATTGCAAAAAGCGATTTATTCTAAAGATGAAGCGGGAGTTAATCGAATTTCCAGAGATAATTATGATTTACTGGTGAAAGCAGGTTTTATTTTAAAATCGAATTTAAATTATTCCCTCCTCGCAGAAATTATGTTTAATGCGTGCAAGGATAAAAAGAAGCTTGAAACTGAACATGAGAGTTATTCCGATTGCTATGTTCATTTTAAGAAATTATCTGTTATGGAAAATTTAAATAATTTAAGTCCAATCCTGGAATTTTCATGGGTGGCTGATATTAAACCGAGTGATGTTCATAAATCATTGTATACGTTTTATACCCATTTGATCAGAGTATTGGTATTTCAGCGTGCAGCGACCGAACTATCGAATGAAATACCATCCAATACATTGAAGGAGGAAATAGCTGTTTTCCCACCCGAAAAGAAAGACAGTTTAAAAAAAGAAGAACAGGTTTATGATGTGGTTGAAATTGCACCTTCTTATCCGCTCTCGAAAGAGGAATTAAAAGCCCGATTAACGGTTAAAGATGCTGCGATAAAAGGAAAGGTATACATTCAGTTTATTGTCAATAAAGATGGCACTGTATATGATTTTAAAGTATTGCGCGGTTTGTCTGAACAACAAGATAAAAAAGCCATTGAATTGATTAAGTCGTTGGGTAATTGGATTCCCGGAACTCAGAACGGTGTAAAGGTGAATTGCCGGTATACTCAACCTGTTTATTTTGAATGATATGAAAGCAAAACCATTTTTAGGGATTCTTCATCTGCTATCCTCCTTTCCCATGTTGTTATTGGGAGGAATGTTAATGTTGACTCAATTCGCCATTCTTGCTCCGGCATTTTTGTTCCTTGGTATTTTTACCATCGTTACTGCTTTGGCAACCCGTTTTTATGATCGCTCGCGCAATGGCAAAAATCCGCTAGCCTGGGTTTTAATCCAACTCTTTTTAGTGCTGGGCTCATTTTTGTTTTTATGGTCCGTATTTAGTCAGTACGGCAAAGGAGTTTCCGATGCCGAATTATTGTTTCAATGGATCAGTATGACCGCAGCCGCCAATGTGGTTTACCCTTTTTATTTGCTCGTGGTCTTGTATCGGAAAAAATAAAATGACTACTGTTTTATCTTCGGTACTTCTGGTTTGCGTTTTAGTTCGACTTCTCCTGCTCAATGTCGGAGAAAAGCCATTGAATGAATTCCGTTTGACAATTTTTTTGGCCCTGGCATGCCATTTATGGAATTAAAGAATAAGTCCATCCGGATTATTTCTCATGTTGTATATGGATTTCAAATCCTGATAATTTTGTATCTTTTGATAGAATTTGTACATCATCATTCCTGAAATTATGCGTAGCTATTTCCTTTTAATGTTGTTTTTATTCTCCGGAATTGTGCGTTTAACGGCGCAATCGGAAGAAGAATATTTTATTGAAGCACAGAATAAATACCAGAAAGGCGATTACGCTGCTTGTATTACGATCATCAATAAAGCCATTCAGAAAAATCCGGATGTCCCCCAGTATTACGATCTAAAAGGCGACGCATTGGTAAAATCCGAAAAATACCAGGATGCTTTTGATTGTTTTAGTCTGGCCATTCAGAAGTTTCCTAATTATTGGGCACCCTATTATTCGCGTGGACAAATCCTTGCCGCTACGATGGATTTCGATCTGGCCATTCGGGATTTTACTACAGCCTATGATTTGGCGCCGGGTGAAGAAGAGAAAGAATCGTGTTTGGTCCATAAAGCCACTTCATTAACGGGTAAGCGCGATTTTAAACCGGCTTATGATATTCTTATAGCCATGTATAAAAAAGATACAACCAACCTGGTGGCTTTAACCAATCTTGGTGCTATCTGCGATGAAATCGGTAAGCCCGAAGAAACGATGTTTTTCCTGTTAAAAGCAATTGAGGTCGACAGTACCTTTTATCCGGCATTAGGAAATATCGGATACAAATACCAGAATATGGGTCAATATGAAAAAGCCATTTTTTATTACAATAAAATTTTAGCCCTGAATCCAAACGAACCTCTTGGTTACAGCAACCGGGCATTTAATTTATACAAGTTGGGAAGATTGGATGAAGCCATGAGCGATATTAATCGATCCATCGAACTTTATCCCGCCAATTCGTATGCCTACCGTGTGAGAGGATTGATCTGGCTCGAAAAAAAGAAAAAGAAAAAAGCCTGCGAAGATTTTCAAATGGCCATAGATGGTGGATTTACCAAAATGTATGGCGATGAAGTGGAAAAATTAATGCGTGAGCATTGTAAATGATTTTGTTTTCTTAGCTAAGCTTAACATTTTTTAATTTTTAATGATCCCGATTTCCGTGAGATTTGTTTTCAAATACTTTTCTCATGGAAAGAAAAAAATGGATATTAATTTTTTTGTTACTGCATTCCTCTTATCTGTTTGCACAGGAAATTTCTCCCGAAAAACTTGGATTTACTGAAGTTGTATTGAAAGATAAAAACCTGGGTGATATTCATTATTACATCACCAAGTGCGGTGAAAAAGAAAATAAACCGGTATTGCTTTACCTCGATGGATCAGGCGCCTATCCTTTATTTCAGTATACAGAACGTGGATTGGGATCTTCTGTTCCCTTTGATTTTAAAAAAATAAGCGAAGAATATCATTTGGTAATCATTAGCAAACCGGGTGTTCCTTTTTGCGATTCAGTTAAAATGTCGGATTATGGATATCCCGAATATCCGGTGCCGGAGGAATATAAAAAGCGACTTTCACTCGAATGGCGAAGTCAGTCAGCCTCAAAAGTCATTGCCGATGTTAAGCGAAAAAATAAAATCAAAAACAATAAAATTGCGGTATTGGGAATATCAGAAGGATTTCAGGTTGCAGCTCATCTTGCTTCCACAAATAAATCGGTAACACATCTTTTGATTTTTGTGGGAAATGGTCTTACTCAGTTTTTCGATTTTTTACTGCAAAACCGAATCGATGCGCAATTGTCGAAAATAACCCTTGAGGAATCGCAGCAGGAAGTCGATTCACTTTATGCCATTATCCGCGATATATATCAACATCCCAATGCAACCGATAAGGAATGGTACGGTCATACCTATTTGCGATGGAGTAGCTTTTGCAGTTTTAATCCTACAGAAGCGATTTCGTCACTGAACATTCCGGTTTACATCGTTGCTGCGGCTAACGACAGAAATACTTCGGTTTTGGGTACCGATTACCTTTATCTGGAAAGCATCCGGAAAAATAAAAACAACATTAGCTATCATGTTTATCCATACGATCATTCATTAAATGAATATGTATTGGATAAGGAGGGACAAATTACCGGCGTAAAACCTCATTTGCAGGAAATTTTGCAGCAATCGCTCGACTGGTTAAAACTGAATTAATCATTACTGATTTCAATCCATACTTCATTTCCTTCTCTCGGTTTTATGGATTTTTTGCATGGAATAATATGAATGTTTCCGAATGCCTTTTTAAAACGCTCCTTGTATTCTTCCATCGTGCCGCCGTATGGGGGACGATCCGTATTCATAGGTGCGTTAAACATTAATCCGACTAGTTTACCATTGGGCTTTAACAATGATTTCATTTTTTGTACATAGGCATCACGCAGTGAAGGATCGAGTGCACAGAAAAAGGTTTGTTCAATTATGAGATCAAACGATTGTTCGATTTTGAAAAAATCTGCAACCAATAAATGTTCCGAAGGAAAATCCGGAACGCGTTTCGAAAATTCTTCCA
>JAIBBF010000061.1 GCA_019694795.1 Flavobacteriales bacterium
GCCATCCGCAATGGTGATCAGCGGGAAAAATCGATTTATTATTTTTCGTTTGATGCTGCCGATTATAAAATAAAACCGAAACCGGAATTTCAGAAATTTGTTGCAGGATTTGGTCAGTTATGCACCTATATTAAATCGGCCAGTTACATACCAGCGCATAAAAATTTCAGTATTATCAGAACTATCGTTTTAAATCAATCTTCAAAAATTTTACAAGACGATACGGGTGTTCCATATAAACAATTGGATCAGTCGAAATACGATGTTCAATTATGGGGTACCTACACCAAAACCATAAAAGACCTTTCATGGGGTTACGATCCTGAATTAAGAAAAGCCCTGGAAGCATCCGGAAATAATCAACCCTTACCATTTCGAATTTCCTACAACGGAAACTATGGCGAAGGGATGATGCTCTATGCTAAAAGAAAATAAATTTTAGTGCAACAGAATGGCACCAAGTCGACGAATCTGATCATCGGAACCAAGCACAAATAATTTTGATCCGGATTCTACTTTAATGCTTTTATCCGGATTAACGATAAAGTCACCTTTTGCATTTTTATAACCGATAATCATGCATCCGGTAACTTCCATGGCATTTAATTCCCCAATAGATTTATTGCGATAATCATTGGGCAACGCATCGAAATTTATTTCGCGTAAATTAATTGCGTCGTTACTTAATACTGATATTTTTTCGACGAACTCGGTAAGATCAGGTTGCACTACCAGATTAGCCATATGCTGTCCGCCTACGGTATCGGGCATAATAACATGACTTGCTCCTGCATTTTTTATTTTTTTCATCGCCCCCGGATCAGAGGCACGGGAGATCAATTCAATTTTTGAATTCAATGCTTTAGCGGAAACAACGATAAACAAATTATCGGAATCACTCGGTGTGCAGGCAACCAGACTTTTTGCTTTAGAAATTTCTGCTTGTTGCAACACTTCATCTATGGTAGCATCACCTTGAATAAAGATGACATCTGCTGCATGTTCAATATCGGCACGCACAATGTGTTTTTCAATCACAACAACCGATTTTCCGTGCTGGCGCAATGTTTCAGTGGCCTGCTGACCAACTCTTCCGTAACCGCAAACAATGGTATGTCCCATAACTTTTTCTAATTGATCTCTGGTTTTTTTTACTCTCAAATCTTTACGGTATTCTCCGCTAAAAAAATAATTGGTTAATCCCGAAACTGCAAAGGCAAATGTTCCAAAACTTCCAATGATCATTAGACTCATAAAAATTCGGCCTTCGGTACCCAATGGCTGAACCTCCTGATATCCGATCGTGGTAATGGTAATCAGCGTCATATAAAACGCATCCAGAAAACTATAATCCTCAATGAGCATTAAACCGATTGTACCACAACAAAAAATGGCAACAATTAGAATAAAATATTTTCTGAAACGGGCTTGAAAAATAAAATCCACGGCAGATCAGATATCCCAGATACTTCGTTTTCTGGAGCCAGGTTTAAAATAATGTTTGTTCTCCAGAATAAATGCCATAATTAGATAAAGCACCACGGAAGAACCAGCCGTTACAAATGAGAGGTAAATAAAAGATTTACGTATTCGTTCGGTTTTTATTCCCAGCTTAATACCCCACCACTCGCAAACACCGAATGCCTGGCGTTCGAAAAATGTCTGAATTTTATGAAATGGACTTCTCATGAATGATTTTGGAACCAACACTGCAATTTAAGCATTTTTTCTCAGCACATAACGAATTCCACATTTCAATCATAGCCTGCGAATCAAACGCATTATTGCATTTAAACCCTTCACGGGTCCATTTACCTACAATAAAGTTCCTTTCTGCGGGAATTGCCTTTAATAAATCCTCAGCATAGGTTATAAACTCAGGTATCCCCTTTTCAATGCCATAAGCCACCTGAAGCGGAACCAGCGTATTGATTATGATATTTTCCGCTGCCTCCCTTCCGAGTCGCTTAAAACGCACCCTGGAGGGTTTTCCGAACATGTAATGATGCAGCCAGAAATCGCTGGGAACCACCATCAGCTCTTCGATCAGTTCTGTGAATGCTCTCCGTTGAAAAAAATCGGCGAAGATGGATTTTCGCTGATGCAACAAAACGGCCAGCTGGGCCATGCGAACTGTAGGGAAATTCACCGGTCGCATCCGGGCAAATTTCCAGGAAGAAACATTCATGCATTGCAAACCAAAAGTACTGCTCAGCTTTTCATATTTTTCCTTGAGCACCGCGTGATAAGGATCGCGCGAAGGGATGGAAAGAAAACCTGCCTGACCAAAAAACAATGCTTCAAGATTCAATATGTCATCTTTATTTTTTTCAATGAGGTTTAGCGGTGTAATTCTGGACCAGTAATCGAAAGGAATTGAATTGGTACGGAATCCGAAATTCCTGGCCATCGCCCGAAAAGCAACCTCATTCCAGTCGCCCTTTGTTTCCAGTAAGTCTTTACGAATAGGAACCAATTTTCGCTCAATACGCTGCACCCATGCTTTTTCGAACGCATTGATATAGTAAATCTCCGGTAGCGGATTTTTTTTCTGAAGACATGGAAACACGGATCGATTTCTGAGAATACGCAGGTAATTTTTCAGCTGACTTTTATTGATGATCGATTCAAGAGAAAGTGTCGGCAAAATCTTACCACCTTTGGTGATGACGTTTCTGTCGTGTTTCCACACCACATGAAGAATAACATTTGCATAGGAATCATCCTGTTCATGATGGTGACGGTACCAATCGGAAGAATGAATATGAATTTCAACATTCCCGATCCAAAGTAATTTTCCTATCCGGATTTTAGCCATAGAAAAATCAGGACCCGCATCGGTGTTGTAATCACCCCGGTGAACGATTTCCATCTCTTCTCCACCTTCGGTGATGAATACCTTACAGGACGGTTCCAGATTTTTCCAAACGAAATGCAAAAAATCTTCTTTCATTCACAGAATACAAATATCCAATGAATGAAGAAGTAGAACAATAAATTTTTCTTTAGGAATTAAGTTTCGGCCAATTCAGGATTATCAAAGAAATTGAGCCATTTCCTTTTGCAAAAGTTCAGCTTCGTGGCGTGCTTTGGATGCAAAATCTTCTTTATTGGATGCGTATAAAATACTTCGCGAAGCATTCACCAATAAACCTACATCTTTATTCATTCCATAATGCACCACCTCTTTAAGACTTCCTCCCTGCGCTCCGACTCCCGGCACCAATAAAAAATGATCCGGAATTATTTTCCGCACATCAGAAAGCATGGAGGCCTGAGTTGCTCCAACCACATACATCATAGACGAAGCATTTCCCCAGGCAGAGCTTGTTTTTAAAACACGTTCGAAAAGTTTTTCGGAAGGACTTCCATTAATTTCAAGTGTTTGAAAATCCATTGCACCTTTATTGCTGGTCAGCGCCAAAACAATCACCCATTTATCCGGAACAGATAAAAAAGGTACAACACTGTCTTCGCCCATATAAGGAGCCACCGTAATTGAATCGAAATTCATTTCCGATAAAAAGGCTTTCGCATACATGGAAGAAGTATTTCCGATATCACCACGTTTTGCATCTGCAATCGTGAAAATTTCTGGATACTTTACATTGATATAGGCAATGGTTTTTTCAAGTGCAATCCATCCTTTTTTTCCATAGCATTCATAAAATGCCATATTGGGTTTATAGGCTACACAAAGATCATGTGTTGCATCAATAATCGATTTGTTAAACTCAAAAATGGGATCTTCATGATCGAGAAGAAAGTCTGGAATTTTAGAAAGATCCGTATCCAAACCAACGCATAAAAACGATTTTTTCTTTCTGATTTGTGCTATTAATTCTTCTCTTTTCATAATTATTTATTCTAATCCACTTTTTAATTTCTCAGCATTCTCCGCCACCAGTAATGCATCAATTAATTCATCGAGATCACCATCCATAATGGCAGCAAGATTGTATAATGTTAATCCGATGCGATGATCGGTGACCCTTCCCTGTGGATAATTATAGGTTCTGATTTTTGCGGAACGGTCGCCTGTTGAAACCATCGTTTTACGTTTCAAGGCACGCTCTTCCATCACTTTGCTTAACTCCCGATCATACAAGCGCGATCTTAATACTTTTAATGCGCGTTCGAAGTTTTTTATCTGACTACGTTCATCCTGACACTCCACCACAATTCCCGATGGAATATGCGTTAAACGAACGGCCGATTCTGTTCTGTTAACGTGCTGCCCACCCGCTCCTGATGCACGAAATACATCTTTCTTTACATCATTCATGTTAATGTCCACATCCACTTCATCTGCTTCCGGAAGAACAGCAACTGTAATTGCAGAAGTATGTACGCGTCCCTGCGCTTCTGTTTCCGGTACACGTTGCACGCGATGAACACCCGATTCAAATTTTAATCGTCCAAATACATCCTCACCTGAAACAACGAATGAAACTTCTTTATATCCACCCGCTTCACTTTCGTTGACGGTAAGAACTTCCATATTCCAACCTTTCTTTGAAAAGTAACGTGTATACATGCGGTAAACATCGCCAACAAAAATCCCTGCTTCATCACCACCGGTGCCTGCTCTTACTTCCACTACTGCATTTTTTGAATCTTCAGGATCTTTTGGAATAAGCATGTATTTTATTTCTTCATCCAGCTGAATTTTTCTGTTTTCCAATGCTTCTAATTCCGCTTTTGCCATTTCGCGGAATTCATCATCCTTCTCCACCCGTAAAATTTCTTTTGTACTGTCAATGTTCAGCAATACCGATTCATACTCATTCGCTGCATTTACGATGGGACCTAAATCTTTATATTCTTTATTGAGTTTAACATAGCGCTTCATATCTGCAATTACTGCAGGATCGGTGATTAGCTCGCTCACCTCTCTGTACCTATCGGCAATGGCCTGTAATTTCGAAAGCAGATTCACAATTCTTCAGCAATAATCAATACACAAATTCTCCGGCAAAAGACCGAATGGTTAATTTATTTCCGGCATTTGCTTCTACTCTACCAACAATTTGAGCATCCACTCCAAATGATTTTGAAATTGCAATCATCATTTCTGCAGATTTCTCATCAGTATAAATTTCCATGCGATGCCCCATGTTGAACACTTTATACATCTCTTTCCATTCTGTACCCGATTGTTCGTGGATAAGCTGAAACAAAGGCGGAACAGCGAATAAATTGTCTTTAATAATATGAACGTTATCCGTGAAATGTAATACTTTGGTTTGTGCTCCTCCGCTGCAATGCACCATTCCTTTAATTGCGTTACCGCATTCGGAAATTATTTTTTTAATAATCGGCGCATAGGTCCTGGTGGGTGATAATACCAATTTTCCGGCTGGAATTTTTAAATCACTTTTTTCATCCACTAGAATTTCATCGCTAAGCGATTTTTTTCCGGAATAAACAAGTTCATACGGAACATGAGCGTCGAATGTCTCCGGATATTTTTCTGCCAGGCCTTTATTGAAAACATCATGACGAGCAGAGGTCAATCCGTTACTTCCCATTCCTCCGTTGTATTCTTTTTCATAAAGCGCTTGTCCGAATGAAGCAAAACCAACAATTACCTGACCGGCTCCAATGGTATGATTTGAAATCACCTTTTTTCTTTCCATGCGGCAAGTAACGGTAGAGTCGACGATAATGGTTCGTACTAAATCTCCAACATCCGCTGTTTCTCCTCCTGTAGAACGAATTCCAATTCCATAGGATCGTAACTCTTCCAATAATTCTTCTGTTCCATTTATGATGGCAGAAATTACTTCACCGGGAATTAAATTTTTATTTCTTCCAATGGTGGATGATACCAGAATATTATCGACTGCTCCAACACATAAAAGATCGTCAGTGTTCATTACAATAGCATCCTGGGCTATTCCCTTCCACACCGAAATATCACCGGTTTCTTTCCAGTAGGCATAAGCAAGCGATGACTTGGTTCCAGCTCCATCTGCATGCATCACAATGCAATGATCTTCGCTTCCGGTTAGATCATCCGGCACTATTTTACAAAATGCTTGAGGGAACAATCCCTTATCGATGTTTTTGATGGCGTTATGCACATCTTCCTTAGAAGCGGAAACGCCGCGTTGGTTATAACGATTGTCGGACATGGGTGCAAAAATAAGAAAAGCATCCCCTATTGAGGATGCTTTTCATTATGAGGTTATCAAATCTTATTCAGCTTTTTTCATCCAGGGAAGATCAATCCACTGCAGCTTTAAATCTGCTTCGGTTGGAACGTAGTCGAACGAAATAATTTTAAAGTCGGTACGACGGTTCATCTGGTGATAAGCATTTTGCTCTTCTTTAGAAGGGATCTTTTTAATATAAGCTTCCGTCAGGTAAATGGTATCTTTTCCAGAAACCTTATAATTCGGAGCTTTTTCACCCATTCCCTTAGCGGTAATTCTTTCCTTAGAAATTCCTTTAGAAATCAAGTATTTTACACAGGTTTCTGCACGACGCTGAGAAAGTTTTTCGTTGTAGGCATCGTTACCACGGAAGTCGGTATGTGAACGCAATTGAACTTTAATGGTTGGATTTTCAACCATCAGGTTATAGAGATACAACAAGGAGTCTTCGGAGTTAACCGGACGCTTGGTTTCATTTTCCTTTAAGTTTCCGGTTGGGTCTACAATTAAATCTGCTTTATCGTAAGCGTAAACAATCATAGGAAGGCGAAAGGTTGTTTTAGGAGTAACCTTTTTCATGTAGAAGGTAAACTCCCAATTGGTAGATTTTTCAACTCCAACAGTTGAGAATTGTTTTTTCAATTCCATTGACTTCAGGAATCCTTTTGGCAAGGTGGATTCAACAGTATAGGTTACGTTTTCGTTTACAAAGCGTTTTTGGTCTGGAGTAGTTACAAATGAAACTAATCCTGCTTCATTGGTTTTAAGAACAACATTTGAATTGTCGGTACCTGCCAATTTCACTTCAATATCCTTAATCGGCTGTTTTGTTTCGTCGTCTAATACTGTAACTTTTAATTCAAACAGCAGTGGAGGCAACATGAAGCTATAGATATCATCACGACCTTTACCACCAACGCGGTTAGATGTGAAGAATCCTTTTTCTTTAGCTTCGAACACAATTCCGAAATCATGTTGTGGAGAGTTCATTGGGAAACCGAGGTTTTTAGGATTATCCCATTTTTTCTCATTTCCAACTTGCTCTGCACGGAAGATGTCTAATCCCCCCATACCTAAATGTCCGTCTGAAGAGAAATAAAGTGATCCATCATCATGAATGTAAGGGAACATCTCATCACCCGGTGTGTTGATTTTTGGACCAAGGTTTACAGGATCGCTCCATGACTTAGCGCGCTTGTCGTAAGTGACCATCCAAAGATCTTTTCCACCTTGACCGCCATCCATATCGGAAGCAAAAATCAGAACCTGATCATCATTGGTTAATGCTGGATGTCCAACAGAAACTGAATCATTATTTCCTTTCAGATTCATTTTTTCAGGAGTCCCCCATTTGTCACCTTTACGTTCTACGAAGTAGATATCGCAACCGAGGTTTTTCTTCTTTTCGTTCGGACAGTTGGTGTAATACATTACTTCACCTTTACGGTCAAATACTGCTGCACCTTCATTATCTTCTGTGTTTACACCTTGTGGCATTGGAGTTGGTTCACCCCATTTTCCTTTTTTATCGCGAATGGTAACCCACAAATCTGTACGTCCGCCACCGGTACGTTTTTCTTCTTCAGTTCCAATTCCTCCCTGACGAGAAGAAGAGAATACCATTTCACTGCTTTTCTTATCAGCAAAAGTTGGAGAAAAATCGTAGAACTCAGTATTTAAAACTTGTTCAGCATCGATGATGTGACGCGTTTTATTTTTCATCCATTCCTGAGAAAGTTTACACGCTTCTGCTCCGGTTTGACCACGAACATCGCCTGATTTCTCAAAGTATTTTTGATAATTTTTTTCGGCGTCTTTATATTTTCCTTGCTCACGTTGTGCATCTGCCAAACGAAGCCAAACAATCGCGTCTTTATAGTTTCCGTCAACCACACGTTGATAATAGGTTTCAGCCTGATCAACATCTGTTAAGAAACGGTAACATTCTCCAACACGAAAAAGATAAAGTAATTTCTTTTCAATTTTTTTCTCTTTTTCAGCAGCTGTTTTATACAGGTCTTTCGCTGTAAAATACTGCTCATTCAGGAACGCCGCATCAGCTTCTTTAGCATAGTTTTTCTGCGCGAATGCAGTTGCTACAAACAATACTGAAAGGCTGAAAGAAGATAAGATTTTGAACAATCTCATAAGGATGTGATTTGCCGTTAAACTGGTATATAGATTAGATGCGAATGTAACAAAATCTTTGATTTTTCACAACGCATGTAAAAATACACAACACCTTGATTTTGTGTTTAAAACTAAGGATGTAAGATGTATGAAATCCGCTTATAATCAGCGTACAAGGGTAACGTGTCCGATCTTTTCGTAGCGTTTTCCGGTGTGTAAGGACCTGGTTTTTACCTTCCAGACATATACGTCATTTTTCACTTTCTGGCCTTTAAAGGTACCATCCCATCCGGCATTCAATGAATTTGAAGTAAATACCAATTCACCCCAACGATCATAAATCAACAAGGTGAAGTCTTCCGGATCAATATCATTTCCATAGACTCTGAAGATTTCATTACGGCCATTTCCATCAGGTGTAAATGCATTCGGAGCGTATAATACAAACTCTTCGTTGATGATGATATCGAGACAGAATGTATCGGCACATGCATTAGCATTAACAGCCATCAGGCAAACATTGTAAACACCGGCCGAATCATCCGGGAAAATAAAGGATGGATCGCTCAGGATAGATGTCCCCAGAGAAGCAAAATCCCAGGCATAGGCAATCGCTCCTGAACTCAGGTTTACAAACTGAATGGTGGAATTAAACGTGGTTGTAGGTTGCGGACTTGCCTGAAATAAGGAAACCACCGGTGGAGGTCCCGAAACCGTTACCGAAGAAGTAGTTTGACAACCATTGGCGTCTTGCACTAAAATCGGATAGGTTCCTACACAGTTGCCTACAAAATTTCCGTTGTTTTGGAAGGAAGCGCCATTATTAATGGAGAATTGCGTTGCATTTGGTGCCACAATGGTGATGGTTCCATCGCATGCGCCATAGCAGATTTCATCGGTGAAGGTCACACTGGTGATGGTTACCTGAGCAGGCTGAGCAACATTCCAACCTAATGTATCAGCGATACAACCATGTGCGTCGGTAACTGTTAAATTATAGTTTCCGGCACAAAGATCAGTAGCCTGAGTTGTTGAAGAAGTAGTTCCCGGAATACCATTCCAGTTATAGGAATAAGGAGTAGTTCCTCCATTTGGAATAACTGTTGCATTTCCATCGCACAATCCAAAACAAGACACATCTACTACCAAGAAGTTAAGCACCATTGCTGTTGGCTCAATTACATCGTCACAAACAGAGATTGTACATCCATTTGCATCGGTAACCGTTACGCAATAATTTCCTGCGGGCACACAATTGTTTCCACATACAGAGGTAGTTTGCGCACAGGCATCATTCCATAAGTAGCTGTAAGGAGCTGTTCCTCCGTTGGCAGTAACCGTTAAACTTCCATCAGAAAAACCATTACATGATACATCGGTGATAGATCCTATAGTTGCAGTTAAAGCGGTAGGTTGAGTAAGTGTAATTTGTTGCACATTGATACATCCGCCGAAACGTACTGCTAAATTGTACTGGCCGGCACATAATCCGGTTGCTGTTGAATCAAACGTAAATGTAACTCCGTTATCGAATGAAAACTCGGTACCGGCTTGTTGTGATGAAATGGTTATGGTTCCGTCACAAATTCCATTACAGGTGATATTGGTGGATGCAACTGTAAATGCAACCTGACAACATAAAGGATCGGTAGGTTGTAGTACGGTCACCGTAACGGTGGCAGAATCTGCCGGACAACCCAGGTTAGCAGGAACCACATAGGTAAATACTCCTCCATTGGTAAAAACAGCAGGATCGAACATGTTGGTTGTAGCATTTCCGGAAGGATCAAACCAAGATCCCGTATTCACCGGATTACCTCCTAAAAAGGTAAACATGTCGAATTGCGGATCGTTATAACAAATGGTATTTGTTCCATCTAATCCAGCAAACACAGCCGGATTAATATCTATAAATACCGAATCGGTAACCGCACAAAGCGGATGTCCGTTTTCGTAAGTACTGAGATAGTACCAGGTAGGTGCGTTTACTGTAGCAGTTGGATTAGCAATATTGGGGTTGGATAAACCTGTTGTTGGTGTCCACTGAAAAACCATATCAAGTCCATTCATTCCCGTATATACCGTTCCCGTTGGTGGATTCGGGCCATTTGCTAAAATCAGATTTCCATTACAATCTGTGATGGTATATGAAACTTCACTTTCCCAAAACCCGGGAGTATAATCAATTTGAATGGTTGCCCCTGCCGGCATGTTAATGATGTAGTCGACATCTGAACCTGATCCTAATGTATAATTCGTTGTACTTCCATTGATGATTACATTCATGCTTGCACCATTCCATCCGTCACCAAATGAATCGTGGAAGTGGAAAGTCCAATCGCAAGCCGAACCTGAATTAGGTACTGCACCATTGAGCTGGATAGGTACGTTAGGACAAGCTACCAGATTATTTCCTGCATCCGGAATTGGAGGTTGTGTTACGGTAAGTGTGATCGTTGTATCATAAGAACATCCAAAATCATCAATAGCATGGTAGGTATATGAATACGTTCCTACCGATTGAGGTGCTAAACAAATCTGGTTGCAATCGGGACTTGTTGAAGAAATGATGGCCTGACTCGCCCCATTGTCGGCGGTCCAGAAAGTAGAATCGCAGTTTGGTCCGTACACCGGAGTGAATTCTGTGATGTCGGGAAACAATGCAGGATTAAAATTGATGGACCAGTCGAACACCCATCCGTCATCAGCTCCCCATAAATCGCAAAATTCAAGAGTCCATGTTCCGTTTAAAGGACATCCAACTAAATCCGATAATGGATTTAATGATGAATAAGTTCCCGGCGCTAAGGTTGGAACCCCATTGGGCGTAGTTACTAAATTTGGAGTAGCCCCTGCATTACCACATTGTGCCCAGGTACCTAAAGTAGCGTTCGGACTCCAGCAATAATCATATCCAACCCCAGGAGGATCGTTAGGACCAGTAATATCTACTGGTTCACCCAATGAATTCCATCCGCCACCTTGTTGATACAAAACAACCTGTGTTCCATCCGGACAATAAATCGATGCCACTAAATCGCCAATATAGGAGTGCTCCATATTGACGCAGATGCTCAATAAATCATTGATATTGGTAAGTGATTGACCCGGTGCAAAAACATTAAAATCGATGGTTGACTCAAAACATTGTCCGACGTCATCCGGCAAATACGTTGCACCACCCAAATTATTATGGGGTAATCCCGTATAGGTAACAGCATTTACAATTCCATTTAAACAATAGGTTTCACCCAAACATATCGTAGCATTAGGTGATGTTCCAACAAAATTCGGGGTGGTTCCTACCAATACCTGTACGGTAACTCGATTGGTTGCAGCACAACCATTATCATCCGTTAAAAACAAATCCACCAGGTATTCACCTTCCGTTGTAAAGGTATGCGACACAACCGGGCCTGAGGTAGTATCAATTACACCATCATCAAAATTCCATTCATATTGCGCAATATTAAATCCGGAAGCCGCATAAGATGGAGATCCGTTAAAGGTAATCGCATCTCCTTCACAAATACGCATAGAATCTACAGTAGGAGCAGAAAGAACTGCAACCGGACGTTGACAAGGTGTACTACAAGTGATGGATGCGGCAAAGTTTCCTGTTCCGGCAGAATTTGAATTAAAAACAATTGTGATACATCCGGAAGTATTGAAGGAAGTACAAGTAACTAATAATCCTTGCAACTGAGTTCCACCATACGTTCCTAATGTTGGGGCTGCCACTGAATTTCCATCATAAATACTCATGTTATCCGCATTATTGGATGGTGGAGTAGCTGTATTTTGAGTGGATAAATTAAAGGTTATAAAATCGAGTGTGATAACATCACCCGGTGTATCCGGACAAATGATTACAGTTACATTTTCTCCATTTGAATATCCTGCCCCGGATACCCCACCGGATGCATAAAGGGTACCTCCACATGTGTAGAAGGTTTGTCCATTTACAGCAGTAGACATGGTAACATCAACCTGAGAAGATGCTATAAACGGAAACACAAACAAAAAGCATCCTATAAGGATGAATTTTATTTGTGATATTAATTTAAAGTTCATTTTTAAAAAGTTTTGGCCAGTATTAATATGACGCCGAATTTCGGGTAAAGTTGCTTAAAAAAAACGGGGTGATCACCAGACCACCCCGCATTCTTGGATTTCTAATCAAAGTATTTTCTATTTTAACAGGCTGACATGCCCGTAGTATTCTTTCTTTTCACCGTTGTAAAGTTTCTTCACTTTCAGTTTCCAAACGTAAACATCCTGTTTAGCGGCTTGTCCCTTGTAAGTTCCATCCCATCCAACGCCCGACATTTGTGTGTAGAATATCAATTCTCCCCAGCGGTCGAATACCATAAACTCGTAATCGTCCGGATCGTGTCCCGATACAATCGGCATAAACACGCTATTGAGGTGATCGTAATTCGGATCCGGTGTAAAGGCGTTTGGCACGTAGATTAAAAACTCATCGTAAATCATTACGATTTTACATATCGAGTCGATACACCCATCGGCGCTGGTAGCTGTTAAGCATACGTTGTAATTGTTGGGTGAGTCGTCGGGGAAGGTAAAGCTCGGATTGGTTTGGGTTGATGTTCCTAATCCGGCAAAATCCCAGAGATAAGTACTGGCACCTTGCGATTCATTGGTGAATTGTACAATCGGTGCAATCACTGTTGCGTTGGTTGGACTAAAACTGAAATCTGCAATCGGATCTGCAAATACACAAATCATCGAATTGATCGTTGCACTATTGGAGCAGCCATTAGCATCGGTCGTTTGCAGCGTTACATCGTGACAGCCCGGTGTGGTGTAGGTATTGGTAAACGATGCGCAGCTCGAGGATACAGGTAATCCATCCACCAGCCATTGACAGGATGTTCCCATTGGCGTCATCGTATTGCTCACCGTTGCAGTTAACGGCGCACAGCCCGAGGCATTGTCCACCGCAAAGGTTACCGTTGGTAAAGCATTCACCGTAATGGTTGTTGTGCTCGAATTTCCACATGCGCCTCCAATGGTGTAGGTAATCGTATGCGTTCCTACGCCCGCTGATGCAGGATCAAATGTCCCGTTAGTAGGATTCGTAATTCCAGGTCCACTCCAGGTTCC